>RPOO01000157.1 GCA_003857025.1 Methanothrix sp. | reverse complement strand
TGGCTCCTCGACCGTTTTGCGGGAATTTTCGGTTTCCCCTTCATCGTGGAAGTTTGGCGTATCCAGGGACAGTCCACTCAGCCCTCTCCGCGTGAGGTATCATGGGGCACTCAGGGACGTTTCTGGGTGTTCCCTCCCTACAGTTGCGCGTATATCACCACATAGCGCGCCTTATCAGGGCGCAGATCTTCCAGGTAGCACTTTGAGCCTCCAAGGAATCATATCTTAATTGGAAGGAGGGATACAGTGAAATATATAGCTAATCCGGGCAGGGTGAAAGTAATTATGGCAAAGACTCCGCTTTCATCCTGTTGCGACTCGTGGATGTCGGCACGCAATATCGTTCTGCTATATTCTACTATAATGATGGCCAGAGGATAGCTGCCGAGAAATCTAAAGACGAGTTCATCGGCCATCGGTTAAGGACATTTAGGATAAATAGCATGTACTATTATAGAAGAGGAGCGCCCCAGCCGAGCCGCGAGTCTCTGTAGCGGCCAATGGCAGATTGGCCGGAGCGTGTTTTTTCATCTCATCCAGACTTTGGCAAGTGAGCGCTGCAAGAGCGATAAGGTAAAGGAGGCTTGCATGTCTCGCCCACATCATCGACATTATAGTACATAGTAATAAATCTTTTGCTAATCGTATTAAATGGATCTTTTGGGAATCCATTACTATTTTCTAATCTTTAGTTCTACTTCCAGAGCGCGCGATTCTTTGCAGTATTGTACACGATCCTCCGATTTCCTGCTATCAGTTTTAAATAAGATAAAACCACGCTAAGTGCTATTAATTTAATAATTAATAATACTAATGCCGAATGCATGAAGCTTTCAAATGCTGATATTGCCGAATCGATTAATCTTAGGATATAGTACAATTCCTTGTGCCATTGGTCATGATTTCATTTCAATGTCCTGCTTCTTGAAGTTATATTCGTCGAAGGATTTATTAAATCTATTCTCTTGATGCAAAAATACATTACTGCTAATTAGTAGCATTGAAGCCGAAAAACTTATTAAATTACGAAGAAAAAAGCTCATGCAAGTCTCGACGAAGGGCCTTCCATTCAACGGCTCCCATCCTTCGATCTCAGACACGAAAAGCCATTTCAGGAGGATTAAATTTGGTAAAGATCAGCATCCAGGGCCTCACATTCAGCTATAATAGCCACAAGATCCTTGACGATCTCGACGTCGCTGTTGCCGATTCTGAGGTCTTGAGCCTGGTGGGACCCAATGGTTCCGGTAAAACCACACTCATCAAATGCATCGACCGCATTCTCAAGCCCAAGGGAAGTATCCTCCTGGACGGAAAAGAGATAGAGAGCATGAGCCGCCAGGATGTCGCGAAGCTCATCGGCTATGTGCCCCAATCCAGTTCCACTCCCTTGGCCACTACCGTCTTCGACACCGTGCTCATGGGACGCAGGCCGCACATCAGCTGGAGAGTATCGGATGCCGATCTCGATAAAGTGGCGGATGTCCTGGAGCGGCTGCATCTGGAAGACCTGGCCATGAGGGATTTTGCCCAACTCTCCGGCGGCCAGAAGCAGAAGGTCCTCATCGCGCGAGCCCTGGCCCAGGAGCCGGCGGTCCTGCTTTTAGACGAGCCGACCTCCAATCTGGACATGAGGCACCAGCTCGAAGTGATGGAGACCATCAGCAGCCTGGTCAAGGAGAAGAAGATCTCGGCTGTGATGGCCATCCACGACCTCAATTTAGCCTCCCGCTTCTCGGACAAGCTGGTGATGCTCAAAAATGGCCAGGTTTGGGCGGCAGGAGAGCCGAAAGCTCTCCTCAATGAGGCCAATATCTGCAAGGTTTACGGCATCGAGGCCGTGGTCATGAATGCCCTGGGAAGGCCGTACATCGTGCCGTTGCGATCCCTAAACAGCGGGGACGGTGGGGTGGCATGCGACTAGCTTCTCTTACCTGGGCCAGCGATATGGCTCTGCTCCTGGGGGCCGCCGAAGAGACCGGGATCGAGCTGGCAGCCTGGTGCGTCTCCGAGCTTAATGAGGACAATGTTGAGGACTGCATCCAATCTCTGAATAGCGCCGAGGCCGTGCTGCTCCACCCCTGCCAGCAGGACTGTCTCTTTGACCGCGTGGTGGAGAAGATCGACAAGAGGCTGCTCGTCATCTCCTTCGGTCTCGACCCCGCACTCTGGTCGTTCTCAAATGTCTCCGCCAAGATCGTCTCCGCGGTAAACGCTTACATCGTCTACGGCGGACCTGAAAATACCGCCAACATGCTCCGCTACATCGGCAAGGAGGTTTTGGGGCACGACTACAATTACGAGCCGCCTCAGGAGAGCCTCTGGCAGGGATTCTATCATCCCGATGCTCCCGATGCTTTTGCCACTGCCAAGGATTATTTGCAGTGGTACGATTTGCGGTGTTGCGGGAAGAGGCATGAGCACCTTGTCGGCATCTTGTTCTTTCGCACCTACTGGGCCAACGGAGATCTGGCAGTTGTGGACAGCCTCATCCGGGAACTGGAGAAAGATGTCGATGTCCTGCCCGCTTTTTGCTTCGGCCTGGGAGACAAAGATCTTGGAGCCATGTCCAGCGGCGAGGTAGTGGAAGAGTATTTTATGGGCTTGGTGGACGCAGTCATAAATTTGCAGTCCATCTTCCATGCAGGTAGCGTGGAAAAGTCCGCGCTGGCCCTCAAGAAGCTGGACGTTCCCGTTTTTCATCCACTCACCGTCTACCACAAGAGCGAAGAGGAGTGGCTGGACGACATCCATGGCCTCAGCAGCTCGGAGGTGGGCTGGTCCGTGGCCCTGCCGGAGTTCGAGGGCTTGATCGAACCGATCCTGGTCGGCGCGTCGTCCTGGCAGGAGATGGGCGAGACGGAGTTTGAGCGGCATACCGGCATCGAAAACAGAATCCGAAAGGTCGCCCGCCGCGTCAGGAGATGGATACGCCTGGCCAAGACACCTCCATCCAAGCGAAAAGTCGCATTCATCCTGCACAACAATCCCTGCGCCTCGGCGGAAGCCACCGTCGGTTCCGGCGCTCATCTGGACACCCTGGAAAGCGTGGCATGCATCTTGGAAAGCATGAAAGACGCTGGCTACCGGATAGAGAATGCGCCAGCCGACGGCAAAGAGCTGATTACGACCATCATGGATCGCAAGGCTATCTCCGAGTTTCGCTGGACGCCAGTCGAAGAGATCGTGAGCAAGGGCGGTGCCCTGGCCATGATGGGCAAAGAGGAATACGAATCCTGGTTCGACGAACTGCCGGAATCGGCAAGGAAAAAGGTCTGCGATGCCTGGGGTATGCCACCAGGCGTTGAGATAGACGGCGTTCCTCCATCGATGGTTCACGACGGCAAGATGGTGATCACCGGAGTCCAGTTCGGCAATGCGATCGTTTGCGTCCAGCCCAAAAGAGGCTGTGCCGGAGCCCGCTGCGACGGCCAGGTCTGCCGCATTCTGCACGACCCGGAAGTTTCGCCGCCCCATCAGTATCTTGCCACCTACCACTGGATCGAGGAGGTCTTTGGAGCGGATGTCATGGTGCATGTGGGAACGCACGGCAACATGGAATTCCTGCCCGGCAAATCCGTCGGCCTGTCCGGAGCCTGTTTCCCGGATATTGCCGTGGGAGATGTCCCGTATCTCTACATCTACAACTCTGACAATCCGCCCGAGGGTGCGGTGGCCAAGAGGCGCAGCTATGCCGTGATCATCGACCACATGCAGACGGTCATGACCGGCTCCGGGCTTTACGGAGACTTAAAAGAGTTGGAGGACAACATCGCAGCCTACAACCAGAGCAAAGCCTTCGAGAAGGGCAGGGCTCATGCCCTGGAGCACGTCATCTTCGATCTGCTCAAGAAGACCAACCTGGCCGAGGAGATGAAGCTGGATCAGCTTATCGAGTCCGGCACATCCTTCGATAAGATTCTGGAAAAAGCGCACGGCAAGATCTCGGAGATGTACACCACCCAGATTCCGGACGGAATGCATATCTTCGGACAGGTTCCAGAGGGCGAGAAAAGAGTGGACCTGATCAATGCCATTCTGCGCTTTGACTCGGAGACAAAAAAATTCCTGTCGAACCTGATGGACGAGCCAGTTTCTGATCAGGAGCTTGACCCGCTGGCCAAGGAGTTCATCGCAGCCTTCCTGGCGGGCGACGGGGAGCCCGAGGCGCGCATCCTCGGAGAGCGGCAAAAGAAGCAGGATAAAGAAGCGGTATCAGCCCTGCGTGAAAAGGTCCTGGATCTCTCCCGCAGGATTGAGATGTCGGATGAGATGAAAGCCCTGCTGCATGGTATGAGCGGCGGCTTCATCGAGCCCGGTCCGTCAGGCCTGATCACGCGGGGAAAGGCGGACGTGCTTCCCACAGGCAGGAACTTCTATTCCCTTGATCCGGCCACAGTGCCCACCAAAGCCGCCTGGCGTGTCGGACGGAAGCTCGCCCATTTGCTCATCCAAAAATATCAGGAGGAGCAGGGCCGATATCCTGAGAACGTGGCCATGTACTGGATGGCCAGCGATATCATGTGGGCAGACGGGGAGCAGTTGGCCCAGATGTTCTTCCTCATGGGCGTCGAGCCGATCTGGAAGGGCGGTCGGGTGAAGGGCTACCGCATCATGAGCCTGGAGGAACTGGGCCGACCCAGGATCGATGTCACCGTGCGGGCCAGCGGCATCACCAGAGACTGCTTCTATAACTGCATCGAGCTGCTTGATCAGGCCATACGCGAGGTTGCGGCGCTGGACGAGCCCGGCGAGATGAACTTTTTGCATAAGCACCTGGCCGCCGCCGGAGGCAATGCCAGCCGCATCTTCGCCAGCAGGCCGGGAACTTACGGAAACGGCGTGAACCTGGCTGTGTATGCCAGCGCCTGGAAAGAGGAGAAAGACCTCACGGACGTGTTCATTCAGTGGAACAGCTATGCCTACGGAAAGGACCTCTTTGGCCTGGAATCGCATCAGGCGCTGGTGGAGCAGCTGCGAAGCGTTGACCTGACCTTCAACAAGACCGTCACGGACGAGTACGATCTCCTGGGGTGCTGCTGCTACTTCGGAACGCACGGCGGCCTGACCAATGCCGCTCGCGAGCTTTCCGGCCATGAGGTTTCATCTTATTACGGGGATACGCGAGACCGGGAGAACGCTGAGATTCGCACCCTGGCCGACGAGGTGCGCAGAGTCGTTCGCACCAAGCTCCTCAATCCCAAGTGGATCGACGGCATGAAGCGGCACGGCTACAAGGGAGCCGGCGACATCTCCAAGCGCGTGGGCCGCGTCTACGGCTGGGAGGCTACCACGCAAGAGGTGGACGACTGGGTCTTCGACGACATCGCCAAAACCTTCGTTCTGGATGAGGAGAACCGCAAGTTCTTCGAGCAGAACAACCCCTGGGCGATGGAGGAGATCGGTCGCAGGCTGCTGGAAGCAAGTCAGAGGGGGCTGTGGAAGGCCGACCCGGAGGTCCTGGATGCTCTCAAGTCGCATTACCTTGAGATCGAGGGCTGGATGGAGGAGAAGATGGGCGAGACGGATGGCGGCTTCCAGGGCGGGGCTATCGACGTCATGCCGTCCGAGCATGCGCGGGCCTGGCGAGAGAAGATGGAGAAGGCGCAGGAATAGATGCTTTTTTAGCTTAAATTTTATTTTTGAGGATGTAAACAAAATTCTGCAATATTAAAAATTATAAAAAATACACTGCTCTCCAGCGCCTTTCCTGGAGAGCTGATTTTGGTTTCACAGCCGTTATTCACTTCACGTTTATGAAGTAATTTCGATCTGGCTGCTACTGCCTGTGTTGCCCGTAACCAGGCCGTCGTTTCCAGTTACCGAACCTTCGATGTAGGCGATACCGCTGCCGATCGGTGCACCGTTGCCGGTGACGCTACCGCTGGTTAGGGTGACAGTACCACTTTGGCTGAAAATACCGCCTCCGCTAACGAGTGCAGTATTGTCCGTGATAGCAGTGCCAGCCAAGATTAAGGTAGCCCAGTTGCCGACGCCGCCACCACGGCTGCTTGCGGCGTTATGTGCAATGCTGCCGCCGTTCAGGTAGAGCGTTCCTCCATTGCAAATTCCTGCACCATCGCTTGCAGTGTTGTATGTGATGCTGCCACTGGTCATGGTCAGCACGCTAGTGCTCATGTCGTTGTAAACCCCACCGCCCATGCCTGTTGCAGCGTTATTATGTATGTTCACGTTCACTAGGTTCAAAGATCCTCCGTTTGTGTTGATGACTCCACCACCATAATCCGCATTGTTTTCGGATACATCTACGTTCTGCAACGTCAGAATGCCTTGGCTAGATATTCCGCCTCCTTGGGCAGCGTTTCCATTGGTGACTTTGATGTTGGATATGAGATCGTTTGTCGCTCCTGCACCCACAGTTATTACGCTGCCTAAATCCTGGCCATCTACAATTGTCTGATCTGAGCCCGCTCCACTCAGTGTCAGGGCCTTATTGATGTTCAAATTCTCATAGTAGGTTCCTGCGGCCGCATTCACGGTTCCACCTGAAGTGGCCAAGTCGATTCCTTGCTGAATCTTTGCATTTGTGCTGGCAACGTTCACCGTATTAGCTGTGAAGCCGCTGATCTTTCCGACTCCATCTAAGTTTAGGGTGAACGTATTTAGGACATCGGAACCTAAGCCTGTCAGATAGACGTTCTTATTGTAATCTACAGTCTGGCCTGTCCCTGCTCCAGAAGCTACATTCACTGTCCCGCCCGAAGAGGCCAGGGTGATGCCGTCCTGGATCTTTGCGCCGCTGTTCACAGTAACCGCTGAAGTGGTGATGCCGGTTGTGCCAGATAAGAGTGATGCGCCGCTATTAAGAGTGATGCTGGTTGCGGTAGCTCCCGAACTCACCAGATTCAGAGCCTTGCTTAAGACCACATTCTCAGAATATGCACCAGCAGCTACATTCACAGTTCCGCTGCTTGCAGCCAGCGTCGCACCATCTTGAATCGAAGCATCGGATTCGACATTCACAATGTTGGCCGTCAAACCGCTTATCTTTCCGTTTACCTTTCCATCCAGAGTGATCGAATTGGTAACGGCACCAGTTGCGCCCGTGAGGGTAATGCCGCGATCATAGAAGGATGACAGGCTAACGGCATCACTGTATGGTCCTGTCGCCACATTAACGTATCCATTTCTCGCGGCCAAGCTTAGGCCGTAGTTGATGCTTGCATATGACCCGACGTTGACCGTACTGGCTGTCAGGCCGGTTATACCTTGCATGTTTGTGCTCAAAGTAAGAGTATTGAGTAGGTCTGAGCCAATTAACGATACTGCCTTGTTGTAGTCTACAGTTTGTCCGGTCCCTGCTCCTGAAGCCACATTCACGGTCCCGCCCGAAGAGGCTAGGGTGATGCCGTCCTGGATCGTTGCGCCACTATTCACAGTAACTGCTGAAGTGGTGATGCCGGTTGAGCCGGATAGCAGTGATGCACCATTATTTAGAGTGAAGCTGGTTGCGGTAGCTC
>RPOO01000156.1 GCA_003857025.1 Methanothrix sp. | reverse complement strand
TTTCGAAACACTCTTAAAGGACGAGTCCCAAGACCAAAAATCATGAGCCAAGGCCATAGTTCCAGGTACCTCATCTACGGCGCAGGAGCTCTAGGCAGCGTGCTGGGCGGATTCCTGCAGAAGATCGGAAGAAGCGTTGCTTACGCCGGAAGGGGAGAGCATTTCTCCGCCGTCCAAAAGAGCGGTCTGAAGATCACGGGCATCTGGGGAGAGCACTTCATCCCGCCCGGCGAGATCGTTGCCCTGGATGCGATGGCACAGCAGGACCGCAGGTTCACCACAATTCTGCTTTGCGTCAAATCCAAGGACACGGACGGCGCGGCGGCCCAGGCTGCACCGCTGCTGGAGGATGACGGCATCATGGTCTCCATCCAAAACGGCCTCAACAACTGGGAGACCATCGCCAGCCGCGTCGGGGAAGATCGCACAGTCGGCGCTCGCGTCATCTTCGGGTCCGAGATTCCCGTGCCCGGCCAGGCCAACGTAACGGTCAATGCGGACGATGTCTTATTCGGCGAGCCGTTCCTGCCCGTGAACCGGCTCCTGCTTCAATCCCTGCAAGAAGATCTGCAGCTCTCCGGCATTCCCACTAGAGTTGTTTCCAGAGATGAGATCTGGGCTGCCATCTGGGGAAAAGTGCTCTACAACTGCTCCCTCAATCCTCTGGGTGCCATGCTCGAGGTTCCCTATGGAAAATTGGGAGAGAACGGGGAGTCAAGGGAGATCATCAAGATTATCCTGAAGGAGATCTTCCAGGTGATTTCGGCCAAGCAGGTAGCGGTTCCGTACCGGGATTGGGAGGACTACTATCGCTTCCTCATGGAGCGGCAGCTTCCGCCCACAGTCGGCCACCGGGCCAGCATGCTCCAGGATATCCAGAAAGGCAGGAAAACTGAGATCGACGCCCTGAACGGGGCCATCTGCCAATACGCCAGGGCGCTGGGAATACCGACGCCATATAACGATCTGCTCACTATGCTGATCAAATTCAAAGAGAAGCCGGAAAATCAGGGGCAAGGAAAAGCTACAATACCGCTGCATTTGGGGTCTTAGAGCCTTTATTCAAAAAACACCAATTTTGCGAAGGTCGGAAAAGAAAAGCTTTTTCATCCATCAGTGACCATAATTAACGAGAGTGATTACATGGACGGCCTGGCAGATATTTTGAAGACCATAACCGGCGAGATGCAAAAGTCCCTCTCCGCCCGGACTGTGGTTGGCGACCCGATTACTGTGGAGGGCAAGACCATCGTCCCCCTGGTAAGCGTGGGCATGGGCTTTGGAGCAGGTTCCGGCGCAGGAAAGGAACAGGACTCGGCAGGCGGCGGAGGCGGAGGTCTGGGCATGAAGCCTGTCGCCGTGATAATAATCGATGAGCATGGCGTCAAAGTGGAGCGGCTGAAGGAGCCCAAGCATACGCTAGTGGAGCACCTGGTCGAGGCGCTGCCGAAAATCGCCGAGGGCTTTCCCAAGAAGAAGGAGACGCGCGTGGAGATCGGAGAGCGAGACGGCGGAGATTGAGGGCTGCAGCGCGGCTTCTTGTCCCGATTGATACCGCTCGCAAGAGTTACCTTTCATTTTTTCATCTTTTTCGCGCATTTTTTTCCCCGAGCGGTTGATCAGAATTTTATAGCTTCAGCGATCAAGAAATAGAATATGCACAAATGGGACCCCGCCGATTACGAGAAGAGTTCTTCGTCTCAATTCCAGTGGGCGATGGATCTTGTTGACGGACTTGACTTGAATGGCCGTGAACGTATCTTGGACATCGGATGCGGC
Source organism: Methanothrix sp. (assembly GCA_003857025.1). Taxonomy (GTDB): domain Archaea; phylum Halobacteriota; class Methanosarcinia; order Methanotrichales; family Methanotrichaceae; genus Methanothrix. The sequence goes on along the minus strand of RPOO01000156.1, from coordinate 5,728 downwards.
GATGGCAAAATCACGGTACGCCTGGCCGACCTTGTACCGCAAGGCAAGGTAGTGGGAATCGATCTCTCTAAGGAGATGATCGACTTTGCCGCCCGAAAGTATCCGCCAGAAGAGCATCGCAATCTATCATTTCAGGTCGTCGATGCATCTCGTCTTCCCTACCGGGAAGAGTTCGATCTGGTAGTCTCCTTTGCCTGCTTGCACTGGATTAAGGATCATCTGCCCCTGCTGCGAGGAATCCGGCAGTGCCTGGTTCCGGGAGGCCGAATCCTCTTGCAGTGCGGCGGCAAGGGAAACGCAGCCGATCTGCTCGATCTGGCAGAGGATCTCTTGCAGGAGGAGAAATGGGCGGAATACTTCCAGGGCTTCCAATTTCCCTATAACTTCTACGGGCCGGAGGAGTACGGGGCATGGTTGAATAAAGTCAGTTTTGAGGATGCGAGCGTTCGGCTGGTCCCCAAGGTCATGGTGCATCAGGGCCAGGAGGGCTTGGAGGGCATCATCAGGACCACCTGGATGCCGTACACGGATAGGCTGCCGGAGAGTCTGCGCCCCGATTTCGTTCGCGAGATCGCCCGCCGGTATCTTGAGCAGCATCCGCTGGATGAGAAAGGGCAGGTTCATGTGCGGATGATGCGCCTGCAAGTGGAAGCGGGAAAACCGAAATGAGTCCGCCTCTCTATGGCGGGCTCCGGCATTAAAAAGTCTAATTGCGGAAAATTGGGCCATCAAGCCATGTTATCTATTCGTGCCGTCCTGGCGATAGGCCCGTTTTTGTCTCTTATTCGTCGTCCTGCTGCAACATCAGGATATTTGCGAGATCTGGGAAAAAAGGCTTCTGATCGAAAGCTTTTTTATTCTTAAATTCGTTCCACTTTGAGAATGAGCGAGGGAATTAACGAAACCGAGAAGAAGAGCTCTCTGAAAGAGAACCTCAAAAACAAGCTGGATATCAAAGACAAGCTCGATCTTGATGATGTGATGGGGGACATGGGCGTCTCCATGCCGTCCACGGACATAAACGAGTATCTGCGTGTGCTTAAGCTGGCCAGGAAGCCCAGCCGCGAAGAGTTCACCATGATTGCCAAAGTTTCTATGGCCGGAATCGGTCTCATAGGCTTCATGGGATTCATGATATATGCGCTGTTGACGGAACTGCCCAAGCTCTTCTAAAAAAATCTTTTAGCTCTTTTCCCAAAAAGAGCTTTTAGTCTATGGCTGTGTCTGTAGCTTAGGCTTTGTTCAAAGCCCTCAACGTGGCTCCGAACTCCGATTCCACAAGAGACGTCACGCCCATCGTCTTGGGGTGCAGGTCCAGTTCGACGGTAACGTGCTGATGCCCCAGATCGCGCAGCGGCTTCACCTGGCGCGGCCCGTTGGTGACTGAAAATATCTCCAAACCCTCTAAAGCCGATTTGGGCAGAGCGTGCGGCACGCCGGATATCACGGCAAAGTCGTAGTGTCCTTGGGCGGCGATGCGGGAAACGGCCTCGCCCGTTACGGGATACTCATCCAGCCCGCCGATGAGCTTGAAGTCAACGCCCCGCTCGTGCAGGTCGCGGGCGATGTTGGCGGCATCTCTTCTAACTTTGGGCAGGCCCAGCTGATCATCGAGATTTGCCAGCGTCTCCACCTGCGGACCCGCAACTTCGGCCACAGCCGCGGTTATGTCTGCAAACATGTAGGCGGTCTCCTTTTTGGCGTTGAGTATGTTCAGGCCTCTCTTGCCTTCGCGAATGAGCTGCAAAAGCCTTGCCGCCGCTTGGTACTTGAGGTCGCCCCTCTCCGGGGCCAGATATTCACTACTGGCGGCCCCGTGCAGCCTCTCCACCTCGGTGGCCTTCTCCAGCAGAGTCTTCTGGCGCTCGAACTCGGCATCATCGATGATCCCCAGGTCCCGCGCCGCTTCCAGGGTCATAATCACACCTTTGGTATTGTCTCTGTAGCCGGCGTGAACCTCGACCTCCAGGACGGGGATGCCCAAATCCGCATCCAGAACGGCCTGATGCAGATCATCGCCGATGATCATGCTGCTGCAAGTTCCCGAAACTGCCATGAGCTTGGGATTGAACAGCTCTTTGGCTCTCTTGAGAAGCTGGGTCAAGGGCTTCTGGCCACCGAAGACGAAGCCCGCCTCGTCAAGAGCAGTGGTCAGCACGCGCACTCCGTCCTCCTCCAGAAGCCGGGCATGCTTGAAGCAGCAGCCGCTCGGGCCGTGCAGGATGACAACCTCGGCCCCCAGGTCGCGCAGGGTGTAGAGAGCGGCCACGATGGAGCTTGGCCGGGGATGAATTATCTGTTGATTTTGCACTTCACTTGCCATTAGAATCACCTGAACGAAATCACCTAAAGCATTTCACGCATAACAATAATCGGTCAAGGCTGCTGGACGCCAAGGCCGCCTCCTGGCCAGCCGCAAGATTGCGAGCCCAGCTTGCCCGCAAATCTTTGGCGTAGGGCGCGAGCCTCTCGCCCACCAGAACCAGGAGCTTTATCTCATCCCGACGGGCCCGGAGAAGTTCGAGCAGGCCGGGAATGTTCATGCCTTCGCATACTGTTTCCGCGTCCTCGCCCACCACGACGCCCAAGGACGGCCCGCGAGCCCGATCGAGGGCCAAATTTACATCCCGCACCTTCAGGCCGGAGTTGGAGCTGTCGTAAATAGTGATGCCACCCTCTCGGCGCACCTTCATCCTTCCGCTGAAGCCGTCAAAATCCTGCAATGCCCGGGCGATATCCCGGCCCGAAATCCCTGCCGAGCGCGCCACGGCCCCGGCGGCGGCGATGGCCGTCTGGTAGCTGGCATAGTCCAGGTCCTCGCTCAGGGACAGTGGCAGGTCCTCATCTGCAAAGAGCAATCGATCGGGTCTTGCCTGTACCTGCCCGCTCTCGCCAAAGGAGATATCGGACGAGATCGGAACATCCGTGTTCGTCGCCAGATGCGCACCCTTCTTGGCCAGGGAGACCAACTGCAGCTTGGCGGTACTGGCCCATTTCGTCTCCTTGGCGATGCGGTAGTCTCCGGAGAAGCTGGTCAGTATTCCCCAATCGGCCAGGCCCGTGCCGCCCAGGGAAATTTCACTTATCAGCGCCTCAGCACCTTGGGTCCGGGACTCGTCCAGGGCGATGATCACATTTCCGGGAGTTATGCTGAGGCCGTTTTTAACAACGCTCTCCTTTCCGTTCCGCCAAAGCTCCAGGCCGCGCGTGGTGTGGGTGAGCACCAGTTTTTGCCAGGAGAGTATCTTGGCCAGCAAGAGTGCCGTTGATGTCTTGGAGTGTGTTCCCGTGACCTCAAAGATCTGCAGATCGGGCGGAACGGACGACGCCATCAGCTCTCCCACCGCTTGATGGTGGGTGATGATCTTTTTATGCAGCCTTAGCGCCTCGGCCAAAACGGGATTAGACGGCGGAAGGTGCACAGGAGCTGCAATCAGATCAAAATCCGAAACGCTCGGCTGGTGGTGATAGACCTCCAGGGCCACGGCATTGATGCCGCATTCGACCATCCTCCGAGCGATCGTCCCGGCTCCGTGGATGGTATCGAGTACGGCTACCTTAGGGCTTCTTCCGCTCTCTTGCATGCCAGGGCCGCGATGCATTCATCCACACCGAGGGGCTCGGCGCAGATGACCTCAACCTCTTTGCCCCCGATCGATGCGCTTCCTCTGCGCTTCTGTTCATCCACGCCCAGCTCCTTTGGTATATCCTGGCGGGTGTGAACCCCGTGCGCCAGGAAGAGCGGCAGAGCCACGATCTTCTCAACATTGGTGCCTGCAAAGCTTGCCAGGCCCTCTTTGATATCGGGATGATTCATATTGAGATAAGCAGTCCTCACAGGGCCTGAGTGGTTTTTGCTGATCATTTTAGCGAGAGACTCCACAAGCTCCCGGTTGTAGGGCAGGCTGGAACCATGCCCGAGCACAAGTATTCCTACGTCCTTCATGGAAACACCAGTATTACTTTTTATAAATCCCGTGTTAAATTCACGATAGATTCATAAGTACTAAATCCTTTCGAGGCAGAAATACCATCCACAGATATTCAAGTAAGGAACAATATGCAATTGCTTCAAGACCTGAAACTTGCCATGAAAGCCAAGCGATTTTGCCAGCCGCAAGCAAAGATCTGCTATATGCCGCTTAAATGCGCCATACTGCTCATGCTACTGCTCGCGCCTGCTCTGTCCGAGGAATTCCTATTGATGCCACAGCAGAGCCTGATGCTGGGAAACCGCACGCTGCTCATCGAAGACGCCGACTCGCAGGCGGGACTTGTCTGGCTCTCGGTCCTTGAGGAGAAAAAATTACCTCAATCGATGGTTGTGGCGGCAGGGACTGCCATTCGTTGCGGCGAAGTGACAATTTCCGTAGATCGGATCTATGCAGGAGATGGCCTAGATCTGGTGGCCATGTCCATCAATGCCACCAATGCCTCATCGCGAGAATTGCAAATAAAAAAATTAAAAATATATGACGTTCCTTAAGCGCGATTTCAAAGGGTCTCGTTCTTGCGGTCATACTTGTCGACGCGAATTTGTCAACACCAGTCATGGGACTATTTGACTATAATACCGGGATTGACAATTATCAGCAAAAGCTGCTGATCTGCGTTCTGGAGACTGTAACTCGACCCGATTATTGCGTAGCCACCACTTTGAGTTGTATCGATGTCGCTAGGAATATTATATCCATCAAGTTTTGTCATATAGTTCTTTGACCAACTCATCTTTCCGTCGAGGTCGGTTTTCGTCGCGCGGACTTTCGCATAGCTGCTGCTTTCCGATAGCGGACCGATGGCAATGAGCCCCTTTCCATCCTTTGTCAGTTGGATCTTTTTTATTGTATCTTCCGATGCGTCGCCGATGTTCTTCTCCCATAGTTCCGTTCCGTTATCATTTATCTTGAACAGCCAACCGTCACATGCCAGATTGGAATCCGGGCACTTGGCCATTGACATGAGATAATTCGTTTTGCTTCCCTCTTTTATCGGGATAACCGACGCTCCGTAATCTGCGCTGTCGCAGCAGTCGGGATAAGACGGCGAAAAGGTTCTCTTCCATTTCAAGTTGCCTTTCGAATCGGTTTTTATGAGTCTTATGCCCTTATCACCGGAATTGGTAAAGCCAAAGGTCCCTGCAAGGATATATCCGTCTGCTACTTGATGGACCTCAATTCCGCGGTCGTCATATATCCAGCCAAATGTCTTTTCCCAACCGTCAATTTTCTTGATATTGCCGTTTGAATCGGTCTTTATGAGCCAGACATCATCCTTTCCTGCACCTTTTGAATCCGTAGTTCCGGCAATGATGTATCCGCCATCCGTTGTTTGGCTAACCGATTTGCCTGTACTGTTGCCGGCCCCCCCGAAGGTCCTTTCCCAGATAGGGGAACCTGAGGTCTTGTTGATCTTTGCCAGCCATAATTTCGAACCGATTGCTCCGGTTACGACATAATTGCCATCGTTGGTCAGAGCCACGGAATTGGCCGCACCTATTCCAAAAATCTTTTGCCAATTAGTATTCCCGCTTTTATCAGTTTTTATCAGCCAAGCGTTTTTATCGTTCATTCCCGCTAGAATATATCCGTCATTGGTGCTTCGAATGGAATAGCCGTAATCGTTCTCCGCTCCGCCAAACTTTTTTATCAGATCCACTCCAAACGCACTCATTCCATTGAAGAGCAACACAATGATTAGAATGCCCCCCAATTTAAATAATATTTTACCC
>RPOO01000155.1 GCA_003857025.1 Methanothrix sp. | reverse complement strand
AGCCGTTCAATGTCATGGCCCGGCCCCAGTCGCCGCGCATGGCCAGCTCAAAGACGACATCGGCCAGAGGCGCAATCAGCCGGGAGCGCTCGACGTTCGTGTCGCGGGAGAACAGCTTTCGGTCCGGCACAAGAAGCATGACACTGCCGGATAGCTCCTCATGTTTCAGGAGCGCCATCTCGCGGTTGTCCGTCACCACAACACCGCCAAGCATTGAGGCCAGGGCATCATCAAGCGCACCGGTGATCGTCACACCCACCTCTCGAGCCGCCTGCACGCCTATCTTCGTTGCCTCGATCCTGTCCAGATCCTCATCGAGCGCGTCCAAAGTTGCCAAAACGACCGCATTGGCAGCAGTGCTGCTGCTTTTCAGGCCACCGGCCACGGGAATCTCGCTCCAAGTCCTGACCGTCGCGCCATATTTGCAGCCAAACCTCTCCAGAACCAATTGCGCGCAGCGCTCGATGAGCCGGGTGTCCATGCCCGGTACATCGCCCTTGATGCATCCTGATTTATTCAGCTCCACCTCGGCGGTGGTCTTCAGCTCGATGCCGAAGGCCGAGCCCTTCCAGTTGGCCACGGCGTTGAGGATGGTAGCAGCCCCGTTTGCCCATGCGTATCCTTTCACAAGTCTTCTCTCCCGTCTCGCCTTTCTCCAGTCTCGCCTTGATTCCTCAGCCGATCTCCATCTCAAAGATCTTCTTGAGCTTGACAAGCTCCGCCACCACGTCTTCCTTGCCCTCGCGAGTGTACTTGGCCATCAATTTGTTAAGATATTCCATCTCGGTGAGCGTGGAGACAAAGATGGGCTGGAAGTTTCCCAGCTCAAACAGAGGCAAAACCTGCACTCCACCCTTGTTCGTTCCTTCCTCAATCCCTTTTACGACAACGATGAATGTGAAATTCTTGTATCCCAGCCCTCGCGCGATGTTCTTGGCAAAACTGTTCATCTGCTGCACGCGGCGTGAGGAGAGATCTTTGTAGGCAGCCACGGAATCCTTGTACTCCACGAACATGACGGAATCGTCGGACCAGAGCAGAGCATCGTACTCCACCACGGCGATGGAGTTCTTTTGGGCAACCACGTTGAAGAGGACGCCGCGACACCAGTTTATGTTGAGATGGAGCCTGAAATCCGCCTCCGTCAGGGGCGTGTTCCTGGGCTTCAGAACATAAGGATCGCTGGACAGTTCGATCATATGCCGCTCTTCTAGGATTCTCTCCTCTAAAAGGATTTTTCCAAAGCAGCAAATATAAAAAAATTATATGAGTAATTAAAATAATTTCCAGATAATATTTTAAATATAATATTAGCAATCAAATTAGCGAGATTAGCGAATTAGTCTGGCCAATGCCTTTGATCTTTTGGTCTCAGGATCTTGCCAGGTTCATAACCAAGTCGAAGATAGTGGAAGGCCTCGCCAGTGCGACCTTCGCACCCGAATAGGCAGCCTTTTTCAGAAAAGATCCGTCAGAGATAAGGGTCTTTCCGGACAGGCTCCGGCAGAGCCGATCAACCTCTTCATCCTTCAAATTCTGCAATGTCTCCAGAGCTGCTCTTCCCATGCAGTACTCCCAGAAAAACTCCGAGTTCCATTGCCGCCCGTAGTCGGAGAGCGAACGACTCGATACATCGCCTTCTGCCGTCGCTTCCGCCGCCACACTGCCGCAGATGGTGCCAGCCCTCATGCCGTAGGCGAGGCCGCTTTGGCCCGCCGCTCCGCCCGTGACCATGAAGGAATCGGCGACAATCTGGCCCGGCAGAACGCAGATGGGGTCGCCGCCGCGCGTCACGGACAGGATCTTCATCTCCTCGATATCCTTGTACTCCTGGGCCTTGTATGCTTTGAATTTCTGCAGGAAGGAGCGGAAGAACGACTGCACATTCTGCCCGTGGCCGCGCACAAAGACGCCAAGCGTTGCGCGCTCGCCGCCCGCGGGCGAGAAGGTGGCCTTCCAGCCGGGGGCCATGCTGCCGATCCAGTACTGGAAGAACATTTCATCTCCGAGGCCCGGATGCTCGACCTCGACCTCCATAGCCCAGGCGATGTCCTCGGGGTGGCGCATGGGCTGCAAGCCTGCCTGGCGGGCCGGAACAGCCTTGATGCCGGAAGCGTCCACGACAATCCTGGCATCGATCTCCTCCGTGCTGGAGCCGGTCATAACCGTCCTTCGGCTGCCGTCCAGCTTGGCATTCTGAGCCTCGCCGGAGAGTAGCATAACCCCAGACTTCTCGGCTATGTCCAGGTAATGCCGATCGAACCTCTGCCGGTCGATGAAATATCCGCGCGCAGGGATGGTCACGCCGTGCCCTGCCGGGCTGATGATGCGCATCCCGTCCAATTCCCTTTGCACGTAGCAGTCATCGATCTGCAGCCCTGCGCGCGCTGCCATGCCGTCGAAAAGGGTGTTTGCGGTATGCTTTGGGTGATCAAAGTCCTTATCCAGCAAGATCACACCGGCGTCTCCATTCGCTGCCGCAGTTGCGGCACACAGGCCCGCGGCGGATGCTCCTATCACCAGCACATCGCACTTCATGAACGCAAGAGAAGTAGGCCGGATGAGATGAACCTTTCCGGCAGGTAAACATCCTTTCGCTCGATCGATTCCAAAGGAGCATTGCCGGAGCTAAATTGGCAAATCATTGATGCATGAATGCATGTTATAAACAAATCATAAAAATCGCCGCATCTGTCTATTGATCAGTCCGTCGAAAGCCCTGTTTGTGATCAAATTTATAAACACAAAGTACATCCAACCAGGTCAAGACAGCGCGTAAGGCCGCCGGCAAAAAAAGTGAATGATAAAAAGCATTTCGCAAACAAAAATATAAATATAACGCTATGCCTTACTAAACTGTATCGGTCAGGATTGGAGGAGATCTATGGATTACGTCAGGGTGGGTGGAGTCTGTCTGCTTCTCATGGTTTTAGCTGCAGCTCTGCCAATGGAGGTATTGGCTCAAACCCCGGGTGCCGCGGATAGTTCCGGCACTGGGGCAAATGTCAATTCTGCAGGAGGAGCGTCATCAGTAATCAGCCAAAGCTTGCTCTCCGAGAGCAGCGCTCAAGGAGAGACAATCTCGGCGGAAAAGCTGGCCAAACGCAGCGGCGGGCTTAAACCCTTAGCATCTTCGAAGAGCACTGCCGCAAGCAGCAGCTCTCCGGCAAATACGCAAAGCACAACTGCTTCCGTGTCGGAGAATACGGCTAAATCAACCGCAAGCGAGACAACAGCAGCAGCTGCAACGACCGCCGCGACAACAACGGAGGCAGCCACATCCAGCGCCGAAACTCCAGTTGCGACCTCATCCGAGACAACTATTACTCCTGATATGATCCCTGCGGGGGAGACCTCTGCCCAAACGGCCACATCGAGTTCTGCCTCCAGTTCAACTCAGGGCGAAGCCACTTCTGCCGTGGTCACGCCGGATAATGCCACCTCTGTAGCCGCTTCTTCGGAGAATCAGACCGCAAGCAGCACGGCATCAGAGAGCAATGCAACGACAGAATCGGTATCCGCATCTCAAAATGAATCTGAGAGCAAATCGGCATCGGAATCATCTGCGGCGGAGTCTTCAGAAGAAACCGAGGCCAATAATACCGACAGAATCTGGCGCGAGGGCATAAGCCCGCTCACATACACCTGGACTCCGCAAAGCTTTTCCGGATTCTTCTATGACCTGAAGAACGATGTCGGCACCGAGAAATTGACCGTGAAGCTGCAAGGCTCCGGCAGGTCCATCGATTCCGGCGACCTCACCTACAGCACAAGCGCACAGGATACGGACTTTGATTTCAGCGAATGGGGAAGCTACCAGGTTATAGGCTTCATGGCCGACAAATATTTTGCTGGCTACAAGTCAAACGAAGTGTTTGATAAAGACAGAAGCCTTATAAACGACGGCCAATTGAGGCGCGTGCTCGTCGATAGCAGCGACGAGAGCACAATCACCACCGGCTCGGTTCTGCCCATGGAAGAGGGGTATGAGCTGCGCATCAAGCAGATAGACATCAATGGAAACAAGGTTTATTTGGCCCTGGCCAAAGACGGCGAAGAAGTCGACAGCAAAGTGATCTCTCCTGATGGTCTGAAGAGTGCCACCTACCAATACAAGGTAGACATCGGCGGAGAGGATACGCCGATAGTCCTGGCTCACATCTCCAATGTCTTCACCAGTGCCGAGTCAGCCCTCGTGACGGTAGACGGTCTCTTCCAGATATCCGATACATTCTCCTCCGTAGAGGACGGCGATAAATATGACAAAATGAAGGTAGTATCCGTCTCCGATCAGGGTGTTGAGATGGATAACGAAGACTCCATTACACTGCGTAAGGGAAGCACGGTCAAGATCTTCGGCAATGTTGGCTTCCAGGTTGCGGATGCGGATGAGATTCGCTTTGCCCCCGTAGTGCAAAGGACCGGAACTTATGAAGTTAGAGGCACAGTAATCAACCCATCCAAGACCAGCGAATTCACCTGGACGCCCTACAACTTCGAGGGATTCTACTACGATATCGATGACGACGTGGGCACCGAGTCTCTCCTGGCCAAGATCAGCAGCGGAACAAAGATCGAAGAGAAGGACTTGATCTACAAGACCAGTCCTCAGCCGGTCAAGTTCGAGTTCGAGAACTGGGGCAGGTATGATGTCATCGGCTTCATGGCCGACAAATACTTCGCCGGATACAATAACGAGACCAAATTCACCGACGAGGCCAGTTCCATCAATGAAGGCGAGCTACGACGGGTCTTGATCGACAGCGACGATAGCCAAACTATTGCCAGCGGGTCCGCTCTTTCCCTGGATGAGGGTTATGAGCTGCGCATTAAGCAGGTGGACCTCAATGGAAATAAGGTCTATCTATCTCTTGCCAAGAACGGCGAAGAGGTCGACAGCAAGGTTGTAACACCATCAGCTGACCCGGCGGACAAGGCATCCAACTACATGTACAAAGTGGACGTCGGCTCAACCAAGGATGTACCCATCGTCACAGCCCACGTTCAGAGCGTCTTCCGCAGCACGGAATCCGATCTGGCCACCGTGGACGCAATCTTCCAGATCTCCGATAGCGCCGAGTCTGTGGAGGAAGGAGAGGTCCACGGCAAGATGAAGGTCGAGTCCCTCGGTGACGACGGCATAACCATGCGCAACGATGGAACCATAAGCCTTGGTCGAGACAAGACTGTTGAGATCATGGAGAACCTCAAGATCCAGATTGCCGACAACTCAAATAGATTGATGGCACCGATTGCCACCAAGACAGGAGAAGGCAAAACGTTGACGCTTAGCGTTCCCGCAGGCGTTCTCAATCAGACGCTTTCACTGAGTCTTAAGTCAGGCTCACAGGCTCTGAACGGCGCGCAGGTTTCCGTCAACGGAAACAACATTGGAACTACCGATGCGGCAGGGTCCATCAGCTACACGCCCAAGGAGACGGGCACATTTGACGTCGTTGCCAAGAAGAGCGGCTACACCGACGCCAAGGGCAGCCTGGTGGTCAGAACTGCGTCCGCGGCGGCGACCTATGCAGCGGTCGAGTCGGCTAATGAAACCCTGGCAAACCAGTTGACCCTCAACGCTCCGTCAGAGGTTGCCAAAGGCGAGAACTTCCTGGTAACCGTCGTGGAAGGCATAAACCAGACGCCGGTCGAAAGCGCTGACATATTCTTCAATGACAAGAGCATCGGAAACACCAGCGACCAGGGAATGCTCACCTACTCCGCCAACGCCACCGGCGAGTATAATCTGTTGGCGCAAAAAGACGGATATAAGGATGCCACCAGAAAGATTACCGTGACCTCGTCCCTGAAGGTCTTGAGCCTGAATGTCCCGGAAAAGGCGAGCGCTGGCCAGGATATGAAGATAACGGCGGCCATCAAGAACACCGGAAATGAAGAAGATTCCCGCAAGTTTGAGCTGAAGGTAAACGACAGCGTGGTAGACAGCAAGAACCTGACCGTCAAGCCGGGCGAAAATGCCACGGCAAGCTTCAGCTACAAGCCCAAGGACCCGGGACTCTACAGGTTCAGCCTGGAGGATCAGACGAAGACAGTAAATGTTGAGAAGGCTCAAAACAGCAACTGGCTGATCGCCTTGCTCATCATACTGCTCATCGCCTGTGGAGCCGGGTTCTACCTTTATCGCACAGGCGAGCTGGACAAACTCAAGAAGCAACTACAAGGGCGCATGTAAGCCCTTGTTTTTCTTTTTTATTTTTATTATTTCACAAAATTGAACAAATCTTGATCAGAAAAATCTTGCGGGATTTTAAGCGCCAATGGACCGATTTGCAATTATGACTTATGGCTTAGTCTTCATTTTTTGATAATGTATTTATCGGCTTTGCCGCAAAATATATCATGATCCGTCCGGCAATATCTATTCAGTGAACGCTTTTGGCCAGCTTCATCCCCAGATCAGGGCAATGCTTGCAGAGCAAGCCATTCATGAGCCCACGCAGCCGCAAGAGGAGGCTATCCCAGCCATCCTGGCAGGTGAAAATGTCCTTCTCATCGCGCCCACCGGGACCGGCAAAACCGAGGCTGCCGCACTTCCCATCTTTCACAAAATCCTGACGGGAGAGCGACCGGGCACCAAAGCAGTCTACATCACACCCTTGCGGGCCTTAAACCGGGATATGCTGCGCCGATTTCTTGAATGGGGCGAGAAGCTGCACATCACCGTTGCCGTCCGCCACGGCGACACCAGCCAGGCCGACCGGAGACGGCAGGCACTCAAGCCGCCCGATCTGCTCATCACCACTCCGGAAACGCTGCAAGTGATGCTGACGGGAAAACTGCTGCGCAAGAACCTATCCACTGTCAAGACCGTGGTGGTGGACGAGGTGCACGAGATGGCCGCCTCCAAACGCGGCTCGCAGCTCTCTGTGCTGCTGGAGCGGTTGGTGGAGAACGCGGGCGATTTTCAGAGGATCGGGCTTTCTGCGACGGTTGGGTCTCCGCAGGTTGTGGCCAATTTGCTGGTCGGAACCGCTCGCTCCTGCAAAATTGTTGAGACAAAAGTGGAGCGCGTGAGCGATTTTCGCGTAGTCAGCCCCCAGCCCGGTCGAGCCGACTATGCCATGGCCGGCACTCTTGAATGCGATCCACGACTGGCGGCTCAGATCAGGTTCATCCGGGAAACGGTGCGAGACAAGAAGTGCCTGATCTTCGTCAACACCCGCCAGGCAGCGGAGGTGCTCGGCTCCAGGTTCAAGCAGCTTGGCGAGCCCATCGGCGTCCATCACGGCAGCCTCTCCGTCGAGGCACGGGTGGAAGCGGAGGAGGCATTCAAAGGCGGCGCACTGCACGGCCTCATCTGCACATCTTCTATGGAGCTTGGCATCGATATCGGAGATGTGGATCACGTCATCCAGTACAGTTCTCCTCGCGAGGTTTCCAGGCTTTTGCAGCGCGTGGGCCGGGCCGGTCATAAGATAGGACTCGTATCTTCCGGGACCATCATCGCCACCTGTGCCGATGACGTGGCCGAGGGAGCGGCCATCGCCCGCCGGGCAGCGGACGGCGCGCTGGAGCCCATCAAGATTCATGCGAAGCCGCCGGCT
>RPOO01000154.1 GCA_003857025.1 Methanothrix sp. | reverse complement strand
GTGCGAGGCCCGCCCGTGGCCGCCAGCATCCGGAGCCAACTTGGCGGTTTAGATGCCAAATCCACTTATTTTATGAAATGAATCGATCAGCGCTCACGGACTCCAGACCACAATCCCGTCCACCCGCTCAAAGTCCCGATCTCTGGTGGCGATATTCCGGATGTGAGCACGCCTCATTGCAGATAAATGAAGCGCATCTATAGGCAGCAAATTGTAAGCCCGTCCCAGATCCGATGCCAGCAAATAATCCTCTGGTTGAACCGGGATCAATTTCAAACCGTCAAGACCACAGATAAACTCATTGAACGTATCGACTGCATCATAGCACAGATGAGAAAAATGACCATTTGCCTTTATTTTGATTCTCACAGTATCCTTGTTTTCAGTTTTCAAAATAGTCATTCCTCTTTGGAGGAGCAGAATATAAGAGACCTCGTTTAGGACCGCTGGAGTTGTGATCGCTGCGATATCTTGCAGTTCGACTCGCTCCAAGAAGTCTGAGACAAAACCGCCAAATTCAGTATTGGGAAGCGTATAATCAAGGAATATGTTGGCGTCGATGAAAATCGGATGCTCGGAAGAATAATCTGCTAGAATCAATCTCTGCCACTCTCTTCCCAATCATGCTCTAGCTCTTTGATGAGATTTTCATCGTAGTCTGTGATTCCCATAAATCCGTAATACTGCCTGGTCTTCGTCTTTGGCCGGATCACAATCTCGCGACCTCTGGTCAAGACTTCGAGATTCTCTGTGCCGAGCTTCGTAAGAAGGCTCTTTGGAATCAGGAGCCCCTCATCAACCATTATGGCGTCCATCATGCTGATAGTAATTGTGTTCTTCTTCTTTTAATGATTTATGGTCTCTCTAGAATAAGCGGATTTCTGGTGTATGTCCAAGGTATTCGTTGGCAACCTCTCGCGTCTTCATCCCGCCAGCCAGAGCCCCCAAGACGACGGCCACAGACCCGCGCACCTTTCACGACGGGCCTGCAAGCAGAGCCCGCCCACCCGCACGTGCCCGCGCGCTCCCGCGGGTAGCGAGGCCCGCCGTGAGCCTACAGCTCCTCGTATATGCTCTCATCTCATTAAAGTGGCCGTCTTCTGTAGCGGCCAAGCTCGACGATTATGATGGCATTCGATAGCTCGGCTAATTTTATGGATTTCAGGAACTCTTCAATTGTTTTAGCTATATCACGCGATGTGTAACTGTAAGGCAATCGAAAGATGATCGCCCCAGGATGAGAGGGATAACGAAGTACTTCTCCAAAATCAGTATCTCTAGTTATAATTATTCTTTTTGTTTCAAGAGCATAATGGATTATTTCTTGATCTTTGGCCGCCCTCATGCCGATTTCTCTCACATCTTCCACATCGTAGCCAAAGGCCCTAATGACGTCGGCACTTGATCTGGGCATGTTGGCGTCAATTAAGAACTTCGGATTAAGCATATGCGCAGATCTCTTCTTTTGCTACGATCCTGGCCGCATACCCGATCGCCGCCAGCACATCCTCTCGCCCCAGCCCGTACTCCTCGGCAACGTCTCTTATATCCATGCCTCCTGCCAGGGAGCCCAGAACTATTTCCACAGGGACACGCGTTCCTTTTATCACAGGTTTGCCATGAGCAATTTCTGGATCTATAATTATCCTCTCTTCGGTCATTTCCATTCATCTGTAATATGGAGCCGCATCATATTAAAGAATGATCTTTGGAGAGAGAAAAACGGATTTCAAGTTGCAGATAACATTCTGATGATTGACAACCTGCGCATATCCGCTAACAAGGACGACATCGGCGAAGTCTTGCGCACGATCGCGGAATGCAATTGCGACCTTGACAAAATAGAGCGCTGGATCAGAGATAATGTCGTAGAGATCTGACCATCACATTTTGGCCAGGCATTTCATCAACTCGTCGTTCTCCCGCAGGCTCTTCTCAAGATGCTTGCGCTGTTCCGGAGTAAGGCCATCAGGCTCTTTTTCTTTCTTCTTCAAGCCGGAGACTACTTGTTTTGACATAATTACTAATTACTAATAAAGTCAGTTTGCTTAGATTAAATACCTTTTTGAAGAAACGACCCTTGCCACATACCCGATCGCCGCCAGCACGCCCTCTCGCACCAGCCCCTATTCGCAGGCAACCTCTCCGGCCCCCCAGATGCCAGCCATCGGCCTCAATGAGCTTGATCGTATCTCTCACTCTCATTTGCGCTCAAATCACTTATGATACGTACTGATGATCTCTCTTTTGGTTAAGATGAGTTCCGTCTGCATTGGTCTGCATTATCAAGCCATACAGAGGCTGGTTTCAGCCAATCATTCTCAATAATCTATTTTCCGAGCCTTATTGTATTTGAGAAACAGATATCTTTGGATCAAACTCATGTCCGATGGGCAGCCCAAGGCCCTCGGACAAATAGGCCAACTCTTAATGTGGATCGCGGGATCTCCTTTCGGCTCGACCACCCGGTCATCACCCAAGGGCTGCCCCAAAAACCATTGTGCTGGCAGATGCGAAGTACACTCCATTTCAAAATCGCTTTCTAACCAATCCACGGCTCAGACTCTGCCAGCTCCCGATTTTGCAAAAGCTCTTGCACCAATGAAATTGCGATTGTTAAACGTGATCGTGGGTTGCGATTTTGGATTAGTGATAATGGTCAATGAATCTGTCCGATATATTCCAATATATAGAAAATATAAAAAACCAATCGCATTGGTCGGAATATATTTAATTTGTTAAAAATTTATATTCGACTTGGCATTTGGTATGCTCATGCAATCCTTCGAGTTAGAAACCGAAACCATGATTGTCGTAACCACGATCATAGGATGGATAGTCCTTATCTCCTGGCAGGCGCTTCACTTGAATGCAGGGTAAGGGTTCTTACCGAATCGTTCTGTCATATCCATTTAATATTGTTCTATCCGATCCATTTTTTATAGTTGTATGTAAGGTCGATCTTCCTATTTGAAAATCAGTGCAAAATCCATGCATACCGGGGTTGATATCGGGCTATTATTTGCGTAGGTCCTATTCCAGCGCATTCTTAAGATAAAGGCGGCTCTGGCCATCTTCAGGCCGCCTTATCAGGCAAGCTTTTTACGGCATCCAGTTGTTTGGTAAACACAAGTGCTTAACTCACCTCCAAAAGTAAGCACATTGCGATACTATATTTAGTTAATTGAGGGGCGAGCAGGGATGGTGTGTGGCGAGCCGAATCTTTCTTAAATAATCTTATGGTCTTGGATTTGTGCGCAGGTACTGTCTTTTCTATCATTGCTCTCTTATTGCTCTCTTCAACCGCGAATTGAGGTAACGGTGGGTGCGAAATGCCGCTCGGACTGTGCACTTCTGCTGTAGCGGCGGAAAGTATTTATATCGCAGAAGTACAGATGATCCTTGTCCGTTTTCTAATTTTAGTTGAGGTAATTAGATGGTCGAGGTGTTCAAAGGTACAACTACGGTAGGTGTACTCTGCGATGGAGGTGTGGTCCTTGCATCGGAGAGCCGTGCTACCATGGGCAATTTCATCGCCAGCAGCACAGCCAAGAAGATCTATCAGGTCGACGATCTGGTGGGCCTGACGACGGCTGGCGCGGTAGGAGATGCTCAATCGCTGGTCAGGATGGTTCAGGTCGAAGCGAGGCTTTACAAAATGCAGAGAGGCGAGCCTCTGACCGTCAAGGCCATAACCACTATGCTGTCCAACGTTCTCTCTTCTCGCCGCTATTATCCTTTCATGGTTCAACTTGTCATGGGCGGCGTAGACAGGTACGGCCCCAGGATCTACTCGCTGGACGCTCTGGGCGGCCAGATCGAGGAGCGCAAGGTCGTATCCACAGGTTCCGGCTCGCCCATCGCCTACGGCGTGCTTGAGTCCCAGTACAAGCCCGGCCTGAGCATCCAAGAAGGAACGGTGCTGGCCGCCAGGGCAATTCATAACGCCATGAAGCGGGATTCCGCTTCCGGTGATAAAATCGAGCTCGTCAGAATCACAGATAAATATGAGGAGGTTGACGGGCCGGAGTTTCAGGAGATAATGAATCTCCTCTAATCCTTTTTTGGATGTGTTCCCTTGTCTGTAGAAGAAGTACTTTTTGAGCTCAAACGCAAAGTGCAGAGCAAACTGCCCCCCGACATCAACGTCACGGGGCTGGAATTCGAGGGTCCGGAGCTTGTCATTTATACGGATGACCCGAAAAAGCTGGCGGACGACGGCGAGATCATTCGCAATCTGGCCAAAGAGCTGCGCAAAAGAGTCGTGGTCCGACCGGACCTGAAGGTGCTGGCGGAACCTGAAATTGCCGTCACCAAGATTCAAGAGGTCGTGCCCAAAGAAGCCGTTCTTACCAACTACTACTTCGACGGCGAGACGGGCGAGGTGCAAATCGAGGCCGAGAAGCCGGGGCTCGTCATCGGACGGCACGGTGCGACGCTGCGCGAGATCACGAAGCTCATCGGCTGGACGCCGAAGGTTGTGCGAACTCCGCCCGTGCGCTCCACGACCATTGCCAACATTAAGGATTATCTGCGCAGCGTGCAGTCTGAGCGCAAGAACATCCTGCGTACCGTTGGACGCAAGATTCACAGGGACATTGCATCCAAAGATCAATGGGTTCGAATCACTACATTAGGCGGATGCCGTGAAGTTGGCCGGAGCTGCATGCTCCTGTCCACTCCGGAGTCTCGCATCATCATCGACTGCGGCATAAATGTCGGATCGGACGATTCCGCGACGCCTTATCTCTACGTGCCGGAAGTCTACCCGCTAAACCAGATCGATGCCGTTGTCCTGACCCATGCCCACTTGGACCATGCCGGTCTCGTGCCCATGCTCTACAAGTACGGTTACGAGGGGCCCATCTACTGCACTCCGCCCACCAGAGACCTGTTTGTGCTCTTGCAGCTGGACTATATCGAGGTGGCCGGGCGAGAAGGCAAGAGGCTGCCTTATGACTCAAGCATGATCCGCGAAGCCCTCAAGCACACCATCACGCTCAACTACGGCGATGTGACGGATATCGCTCCGGATACCAAACTTACCATGCACAATGCCGGGCATATCCTGGGCTCGTCCATCGCTCATTTCCATATCGGTGACGGCCTGTACAACGTGGCGTTCACCGGCGACTACAAGTTCGAGAGGACCAGGCTCTTTGATCCGGCTGTCTGCACTTTCCCGCGACTTGAAACGCTGGTGACCGAGGCCACCTACGGCGGAGCCAACAGCCTGCAGCCTTCTCGAAAGGAAGCGGAGGTAAACCTTCTCAAGGTCGTCAAGGAAACCATCGAGAAGGGCGGCAAAGTGATCATCCCCGCTTTCTCCGTAGGGCGCAGCCAAGAGGTCATGGTGGTTCTCGAGGAAGCAATCAGGAAGAAGGTCATCGACGAGATCCCTGTCTGCCTGGACGGCATGATCTACGAGGCCACAGCTATTCATACCACTTACCCGGAGTATCTGAACAACGACCTGCGGGATCTGATCTTCCACAAGGGAATCAATCCGTTCCTCTCGCCATGCTTTGTGCAGGTGGAGTCGCCCAAGCAGCGCACAGAGATCATCGAGGGGCCGCCATGCGTGATCCTGGCCACGAGCGGTATGCTCAACGGCGGACCGGTTCTCGAATATTTGAAGCGGCTTGGACCGGATGAGAAGAATACTCTGGTGATCGTGGGCTACCAGGCAGAAGGAACGCTTGGCCGACGCATCCAGAAGGGCTGGAAGGAGCTGCCTCTCTCGGTGGAGGGCAAGACCCAGACGGTGAAGATCAATCTTGATGTAACGACGGTAGACGGCTTCTCCGGTCACTCCGATCGCCAGCAGCTCATGGAATACATGCGCCGCATCTATCCCAAGCCCGGACGCGTTCTCACCAATCACGGCGAAGAGGGCAACTGCCTGGACCTGGCCAGCTCCATCTACAAGCGCTACCGGATCCCGACTATGGCACCGATGAACCTGGAGACGATCAGGCTGATTTAAAGAAAGCCTTATCAAATTAAAGAAATAATACAAATTGCGAGGTTCTTTGTGACGGGAAAGAGAACGCGGATCATCAATGATCCTTCGGATCTGGTTCCATTGTTGCAGGCCTTCGGCTCCGATATTCACAAAAAAATCTTTGATGAATTGAGCCGGGACTGGCATACTGAGCGGGAGCTGGCGGCTCTAGTGGGCGACGAGTCGAGCGTTCACCGCAGCGTTGCCCTGCTGCGCAAAAGCGGCCTGGTGGAAACCAAGTGGCGAGTCCCGGAACCCGGCGCCAGCCCCGAGAAGGAGTATCGTTCCACCTACTCTCGGGTGCAGGCCAACTTCGGGGCATCCATGGAAGATCTGAGCGAGTTGATCAGCCTTACCTTCATGTCCGAGGAGGAGTTGCGAGGGGTGACCGAGAAGCTGCAGACCATGGTTTTGGGCGGCAACAGCTCTCTGTCCAACCTTTCTCGGGAACTGGGGGTGAGCCAGATCTTCATTCGCGGCGTGGCCAAGAGGGCGGAGAAGCTGGCCGTGCGCGGGCAGCGTATCGAGCCCTATGAAGAGGATTTCTGAAATGGCCAATGTCCTGCAAAGCAAGCGGGAGAGTTCGCGCTTTCAGATACTTGTAGAGATCGCCGCCCACCAGCCCAACCTTCGGCAAAAAGAGGTCGCGGAGCGATTAGGCGTGACGCCGCAGGCCATCTCCGAGTATATCAAGGAGCTGGTGGCGGACGGCCTTGTAACCACGGATGGCAGGATGCGCTACAGCATCACCAAAGAGGGCGTGGAGTGGCTGCTGGAGAGCGCGGCAGAGCTGAAGCGCTATGCTCGAGTGGTGATGGAGGAGATCATCAGCCATGTATCTGTCTGGACAGCTCTGGCTGAGGCCGATCTGGTAGGAGGCGAGCGCGTTTCACTGGAGATGCGGCGGGGCCTGCTTTATGCCAACAAGAAAGAGGGCATTGATGCCAGCGGGGTCATCATAGCCGATGCCAAATGCGGTGAAGATGTGGGCGTTTCCGATCTGCGCGGCCTTATCACCCTTGATGAGGGAAAGATAACCGTCTGCAAGGTCCCGCGCGAGCAGATTGGCGGCTCGCGAAAGGTGGATTTGCGGCTATTGGAAAAGCAACTGTCGTCTGACAATTCCGACAAGAAAATGGTGGGGTGCCTCGGAATTGAAGCTTTAGTGGCTCTGCGAAAGGTGGGGCGAGAGCCGGATGTCTTCTTCGGTGCCAAGGAGTCGGCGGTAGAGGCTGCCTATCACGGTATCAGTTCGATTGTGGTCAGCGTTGATGAACAGATTCCGGGATTGCTCAACCGTCTTGAGTCCGAGGGCTTGAAGTACGAGCTTGTGGACCTTGCGTTAGGATGACTTTTCAGGTTTTAGCTCAGGCGGATCGGTCCCGCATCCTGCTGCTCCCGCAAAGCGGAAGCAAGACTCTTTTTGAAGGCTACCTGCGACTGAAGGACATGCCCCAGGGCCCGAGGGTCTTTAAGTTCTTGGTGAAGAAAGATCAGGAAGCGGAGAAGTACCTCCCGCCTGAGGATGCCATGCGCATGTTGCGAAAGGCGAGCGCCATATATCTCGCCCGTGGCGACTCTGTCATGGAGAAAAAGTTTGTCGAGCTTCTGGAGTCCTATCAGCTCGGCTATCGTTTTGTCAGCATTTGCAGTCACTGCCTGGGCCAGCGCAAGGTAACTTACGTGGGAACGGAGGCCATCG
>RPOO01000153.1 GCA_003857025.1 Methanothrix sp. | reverse complement strand
TGACAGGATCGAAAATGCATAGATGAGAGAAGACATGGAAAAGAGATACATCCTCTCATCTGCAGAGGAATTTTCCAGGAGGAAAGTCGCTCCTGTTACCAGGCCCAGAGCCGATGCCATCCCGGATGCGATGCTGAAGATCACCAATAACTCCTGAGAGGTGGTATTGTAAAGAAAGAAAAGAGACAGAGCGTTGAGGACAGACGAGAGCAGCAATGTCTTTTTCCGGCCCAGACGATCGCATACAATGGCGGCAGGGATGGCGAACAGTCCCGAGGACGCAGAGGAAATGGATAGTATCAGCCCCAAAAAATCCTCCTTGAAGCCGAGGCTCAAGATATAAAGATTGAATATGACGCCATAGATTCCCACGTTCAGAGTAGTCAGGAAAACGAACAGCAGATACATCCTTGCATTGGGGCTGAAGCGTTTTACCTTGGCGGCATAGCCGCCAGTTTCTACAAGCATGTTCTTGAGAAGAAAATCAAATAACACGATCCTGCTCTCCAATTTGCATTGGCTCCTTGGCCACGCCCATGATCCTATCAACCAGCGGACGCAACAACCCTTCACGTAACAGTGCCGTCATATCAAAAGAGAATTATCGTCCATTCGGCCAGAGACAACGTGTTCTCAGCCGGTTCATCCACTCGAAGACTGGACATGGGAAGGATTTCACTTGACTCCGGTTACGAGAAACTGATTTCCGCAATGTCCATACTTCAGATAATCAAGAGTTGTCCGAAGCTTCTTATTCAGGTTTGCCACAACCAAAATCTCCTCGAAGCCGAGGCCCCTGAGTATCTCCGCGTCCGTCTCCGGCCGTTCCACATTGCTGGACCACAATTTGCCTCTCCAGCCATCATCCGAGCTCTGATAACCGTGCCACCTCCGCTCAGCCAATATCATAGAGAGAAGCTCCCACAATCTTTTCGTCCAGGGCTTGTCTTTGCTGCCGATATACCAGATTCCGTCCACTATCACCAATCGTCCTCCCGGTGTCAGAACTCTGTGCCATTCGGCCAGGGCCTTCTTCGGATCGGGAAGGCTCCAGAGGACATATCTGTTCACCACGGCATCGAAGGACTCATCATCAAACGGTAGATTCTCTGCATCGCCCTGCACAAAATCCAGAGTATTGTGGAGGGTTGCTGAGTTCTCTGCCGCCTTCTTCAGCATCCTCTCCGAAACGTCGATTCCTGTGACATCATGGCCCATTTCGGCAATCAGATTTGCCACTATTCCGGGGCCGGTCCCCACATCCAGGATTTTGAGAGGACTCTTGCCCAGGAATTCGGCGAAGATCCTCTGCCATATGGTCTTGTCTCTCCGGAAATAGATCACATGTCGAACGTTCTTGTCATAGCCCAAAGCCCTTCCATTCCAGTGATTTTTGATCTGATCTTTCATATATTCGTCATCTCTAGAAGGTGTCAGAGATAATTAATCAGTATCCAACCAATGCAACGTCCTATCAACATAAATGGTCCTCTTGTTGTATCTCATCAATAATACGCTTTGAAGCAATAATAGTTAATAACATTTGCGTATTAAAAATATAACTAGTAGTACTTGATGAGATTTTGGAGATTCGCCGCAAAGAGTCTCCAATCTGGGAGAGAATCGCATGTGATTAGCCGTATTATATGATTGTCGGCCATAAAATAGACAATGATTAGGCAATGATTTGGCGGCAAATGGGATTTTATCCAGGTTGCGTGGGTCATATATTACCATTTGCCAATTTTCTTTGCCATTCATTCGTACCTCACTTAACGCCAGATATCATAAATCTCTCTCCGCAATGGCCGTTCTTCAGGTAATCGAGATTAGTCAGAAGCCTCTTATTGAGCGCATTCACAATCTGAATTTGGCTGAATCCAAGGCTCTTGAACATATCCGCATCCGCTTCTGGTCTTTTTAAATTGCTGGACCACAAATTATTCATGATATCATCGTCCAAATCGTGGCATTTCGGCATTCTCCTTTCCGTAATCATTATCAGAGGCACAGATAAATTCTGCAGAAGCTTTTTGGACAATGGCTTATCCTTGCCGTGCCGATACCATGTCCCATCGACCACCACCAGACGCCCGCCTGGCTTCAGCACTCTTCTCCATTCGGCCAAGGCTTTCATTGGATCAGGCAACGTCCAGAGAACATATCTGTTCACCACGGCATCAAACGACCCGCTTTCAAAAGGCAGTCTCTCCCCGTCACCCTGCACTAATTCCAATGAATGATGCAATGCGTCAGAGTTCTCCATCGCCTTCTTTATCATGCTTTCGGAAACATCAACTCCTGTAACATCATGACCCAGATCTGAAAGAAGATTGGCCACGATTCCGGGGCCGGTTCCTACGTCCAATATCTTGAGCTTCTCGCGTCCCAAAGCTTGTATGAAGATCTTCTGCCATGTCACTCTTTCTCGGTCAGAATAGATCACCTGTCGCACATTTTTATCGTACTCCGCAGCTCGTCCATTCCAGTGAGTCTTTATTTCATCCTTCATACGTTATCCACCTCAAAAAGAAATGTATTGAAGACGTATCTTGCCTTCAATCTCGCGTTAAATATTTCCTTCAATTCTTTTCCGGCCACTGATCATAGCTGGGATACACGAAGGTGCCGTTCTTTTTTACATCGAAGTCTATGCGGCAGAACTTGTCCACATACTCCTTGTGAATTGCTTCGGGATCTATGTCCTTGAAGAGATCCGGGTAAAATAACTTGGCTAGGTAAGCGGTGCCTATGATGTTGTTCCCCGCACCGCTGAGTATCCAGAAGCTCATGCAATACACATTATTGTTCTTTATGGCATCGACATTTGCAAGTTCGGTGCGATTTGTGACTTGCTCATGGAAGGCTGCCATTTTAGAAGAATTGTCGATATCATAGCCGCTGTCCCAGCTCCCCACTCCTTTGAATATATATTTCGGATTTTCTTTGGTTACGAACTCGGGCTCGATATCGAGTATTGAACCGTATTTGGGGTCATTTGGACCAATTTGCTTGTCTAGGATGTTCTTTCCCCCGGCCATCTCCAGAACCTGACCAAGATTGCTGCCGGATGCATAGCAGTAGTAAGGTGTATACTCAAATACTCCTGTCGGTTTTTTATCATCTGGAATGGACGCGGTTCTGCTCTTGAATAGATTATAGTATTTGGTGTACCAATCTATGAACGTCTCAGCTTCGGATTCCCGATCCAGTATATAACCATAAGTCCTCACATTCTTCACAAGAGTATCCTGTTCGCGCATATTGAGACAGATTATGGGAATGCCGTTCAGATTTTTCTCAAAGGTATGCTTCTGATCAAGGCCGCCTTCCAAGGAACTTGCGCGTTCGAGATTTGTTTGAACTGCATCGGGCTTTAAGCTGATGATCTTCTCGAAGTCGCAGTTATTGGGAGTGCTTCCAACAAATGGCAGCTCTGCGAATTTTGGGAAGAACTTTTTGTGCGTCGTCCTATTTTCGCCATAGGCTACCAGTATGTCCTCTGCACCCAAAATCCTGGTCATCTCAACCCCATTGTATCCCATGTTTACCAGGCGTTTGATGGGCTTGCTAACTGTCTCGTTCTCGCCTAACAGATCTATAAATGTGAGCTTCTTTTCCTTTCCGTCCAGTATCGCCTGAACTTGTTCTACATCGGCTCTGTCGATCTTGCCGTCAAAATTGGCATCTGCCAGCATAGTGGCATTTTTTGAGCCAGCTATTATATTTTCGATATATTTTATGTCCTCTTTATTTAGATATTTATCCATATTGGCATTTCCGTAGATTTCGAGAATGAAATCGGCAGCATGCACCGGCATTGATGCCAATAGCATGAAAACCAATATCCAACTAAGGTTGCTTCGTCTTTTCATGGATATTCCTCACCAAGGAAGGCTCTCGAATTTGCCTGCCATTTTTCATTACTAATTTATCATTAGTTAATAAATCTTTTGAGCATCTTGCTACCAATTAATACTACTCTAAGATGACATTGATACAATTGCATTTAGACTCCCCTCAGCTTCTTTGACCTGCCAATCCGCTATAATTATGAGCCAACAATCGTTAAATACAATCTGAGTTTAGGTTGGTACCTTATCCATTTGCCAAAAGCCACCACAATATTCAGCAGAACCACGTCCGCAAGCGCTCAAGTTATAACGGCAACTAACACAAAGAATCTGATCACCTCTGCGAAAATCAAATTGCTGACCCCAGAGCATGGCAAGGTTTCAAACGCAAGCCACCCCGTTCACGGGGGTGGCTGATATGCCCCGGCTTTCTTCAGGCTTTTTGAAGAAGCATCTCCTGAGTGAAGGTATTGGCCTCCTCTATGCTCGCACCATCAACGGGCGTGATGGAGCCGAAGGCGTCCATGAGCATCACTATCCCGTCTTTTCTCCTGGCAGCAACAATGTTTTTGGCCACCAGCCGTTTTTCCGCTCCATCTGCCACGAGGTATACTGAGAATTCGCACATTTTCATGTCTCCAGAATACATTCCTTAATTTTCGAAAACTCCTGCAGAGCAGCCGATTTTGGGCAGTGGTCCAGCAGCCCGGCTCCTCTCTTATCTGCCTCCTGAACATCGCGGTAGAAGCGCATCGACAGGATGCGATCCACACTGCCGTTCAGCTCCTGCATGGAGGCTTTGATATCGTCGTCGCTTTCCACTTTGTTAATCACCGCTATTTGCCTCTTTACGCCCAAATCCCGTGAGAGCTTCGTTCCGTGCTTTGCTACCTCTAAAGACTTGGGTGTCGGCTCGGTGATGACAACACATGCATCGAATTCCGAGACTAGGCCCCGCCCGAAGATCTCCACTCCTGCCTGAGAATCTATGAAGATGAAATCATACTCATCAGGCCCTGCAGAAAGATAGGCCACAAGCAGTTTCACCAGAGATATATGCGAGCAAAGGCAGCCAGCTCCGCCATAGGGAATTGTACCCATCACGATCAGCTTTACGCCGTCGGCTGCATCCATGATGAATTCGTGAATGTGATGGTCGCACTGATCGCTGCTTGTGTGGGGATGGTCTTCCAGGCTCGCGCCAAGCTGCTCTTGCAGATTGGCTTTATCATCGGCAAGGGTGACAATGTCGCTCATGGGGATGCCAAGAGACATGGCCAGGTTCATGCTCGGATCGCAGTCTATGACAAGAACCTTGCAGCCGTCCCGGACCAGCAACCTGGCAAGATTGGAGAGAATGGTGGTCTTACCCACTCCGCCCTTGCCCGTGAAGATAATGCGCTTCATCTGCTCTCCATGACCAGTGTGTTTACGAAGACCGACTCATCGAAGGCATCGCCTACTTTCTTGGTCGGGTCCCGGTGGCGAGCCAGAAACATCCATTGGCCGTCTCTGGTAATGGGTATGCGGACGATTCCCTGCTCGTCGGTCTTAATGAATGCCATCTCTTTTCCCTCGTTCTTCGCCACGGCCTTGATCTCGGCTGACGCCAACGGTTTGCCTTCATAAAAGACTTGCAGTTCTGTCTCCTGGCCTACCTGGCACCAGGGCATCTTTGGCACGATCTCAAGAATGCCATGTTCAACTTTTCCCTGGAACGTCGCATCATTGCCTAAGCTGCAGATGAATTTCGCCATCTGGTGGAAGGCACCGGCATAAATTACATCCTTAAACTGTGATTTGGGGCCTTGCTCGTATCCGTCTTTGGTTTGAGAGAAGATGATCGATCCCATATCCGCTATAACTGTAGAGTAGCCGTCCTTCTCCGGGTTCATGCGGATAAGATAGCGATTCTCGGCGGGAATTAGATCAAGATCGAGTCTCTTGCCATCGGGGTGATAGACGAAGGCTTTGAGCCGCTTTGCGTCTGCCAATCCATCCTGACGCATGTTGTGGCCGTAGACCAGAGCCAGTTCAAACTTTCCGTCCAGCGCATTCGTCTTTTCCAGCCATATCTCATGGCCCTTAATCATCATGGCTAGCTTGCTTTCCTGCATTCGCATCCCTTCTTAAGCGTATTGAACTCAATTCATGCGGCTATGTCTAACTTGTTGATAAATATTTTGCTCATAGTATTACAAAATATAAAAAATGCAAATTTTCTAAATAAAACCATGGTTAGCTTCTAACCAATCTCATCGGCCCAAACCCCCTCATCTCATACACCCCTTTCACCAACATCAGAGTTGTCGGGGCATAGATCTCCGTCGTGGACCGTCTCTCTTGTGCATCACCTGTTTCTGGATTATGGGTACCGTCACGCCGGCAATCTGTATTATGGGGAATTAGTAAAAAATATAAACTGAATTTAATTATATTTTGATATTAAGATATTACTTTGTGATTATGATTATTTTTAAATAATTAATTACATGAAACTTGTAGTATGAATATCACAACAAATACTATCGAGGATTTTGGGATACTGGCAGGGATCTTTGATAAACTTGACATAGGTGAGATCATAGATCCCGCACTTCCAAAAACCAGACATCATAAAGCCGGTCATACTGCGATTGTCAACTGCCACAACCTGAAGGATGCGGCTTGCGACTACGCAAAAAGTTGTGTCGCTCTCGAACTCTAATGGGTCCAGATCCTCCCAACGAGCATCGGGCACCACCAGGGCGGAGTAATCTTGTATTCCCCGATCTGCCTGCCGAGCAATCATCTCCGGGAAGAAATAGGGCATGCACTCTGGTTTTCCCTTGCCTCCTATCGCCCGGCGCTGATACTTGCCTTCAGGAGTGCTCACCGGCATTCGGGATGTCGGGACCTCGATAACCAGGACAGGCAGACCGTCCATCTCGACAATTTCCACATGGCAGGCCAGAGATGGGCGGGTGCGGTTTGCCATAAGGGCTGAAACGCGATAAGTGTCAATCTTGTCTCCAGTAATGGCGCGGCCTTGCACCGGTGATTCGTCTATCGTCCTCTACTCCGACTAAAAGCCATCCGGGCTCTTCTCCAGACCTGTTGGCAAGGCATATTACCGCTTCAACCAGCGCCGAATCTGGCAAAGATGCTTTCTCCTCGCCTTTGAACTCCACATTCAGGCTTTCGCCTTTGGCTATGATCTCGCGCAAAAGTTCTGAATTCATGCTCAGCCCAGGTATATGATATTACAGATGATTCAGAATGGAAAGTTGATAAAGGCTTCAGCCGGATGTTACTGGTAAAAACGTGCGGATATCCCTTTCCCCGCACTCCCTTACTTGCAGAGACCTGAAGTATTTCGCACCTTCTCAGATTTCATTCGTGTGAATAATTCATATTTCCACTCATTGTCCAAACAACCTGTGGCCAATGGCAAAATACATCTCCTGGCGCATCTTTCGTCTGAATGCTTGTTCCGGGGTTTCGAGATGTTCAAACTCTAGGCTACCATGCGGTCTGTTGTTGTGCCATTCCTTAAACTCCTCAAATGAAGAAAAGGTTAGTCGATGCCTCTGATATTCACCAAACCATCGTTCTAGCTTTCCATTTGTCTGAGGATGCTTAACCCTCGCTAGGATTGGTTTTCTGCCATATCGCTCGATGTGTTTCTTGAATTCACTATCCCATTTGCCGTATTCACGAACGCGATTGGCACCGAATTCAGCACCGTGATCCAAGATAAGTTCTCGCACATTGGTCATCGGTTAAGCCCACCACTCAGCTCTAAAGCGTTCGCGGTTTACATGGGGGTCTAGGGCTTGACTATCGTAAACACCTGCTAGAGTTTCCCAAGTCCTCGTTATTCCCAGATA
>RPOO01000152.1 GCA_003857025.1 Methanothrix sp. | reverse complement strand
TTTTTTTGTCAATGGAGGGATTGATGCAGCCTGCTACGAACACGCCTCCACGGCAAAGCGGAATTAAGCTTATTTAATCAATTTTTAGGGAAAGACTGCGCCTGGGCAGAGGCGCAGAGTACGGCCAGTATCAAGAGGCCAAGGACCAATCAGACCATTGACCTCAAATTCGTCTGTCTTTCCCACACTCTTTTCGCTAAATCAATTCATTCACATCTTTCCAATATTTCAAAAAAATATGCTGGGATTAATTTATGTCCCCCAGCTTCTTTGCCAGTTGCAGCGCGTTGTTGCCCTCAAACCTCTTGCCCAAGGCCAGCAATGCATCGCCCTTGCCTTGCCAGGCGTCAGGATCAAGCGGATAGAGCTCGATGGCCTGCCGGAAGGCATGCAAAGCCTCCTCATTCTTACCCAAAGAGTGCAGAGCATTGCCTTTGCCCACCCAGGCGGATTCTGACGCCGAGGAGATGGCAAAAACCGGAGCGGAGACTTCTATGGATCTGTTGAAGGCCGCGATCGCTTCTTCAAACCTGCCCATCTTCGAAAGCGCCCGGCCCTTTGCCTCCAGAGCCCTTGCGTCCTCTGGATTTTCCGAAATCTCCTGCTCAACCTGTAACAGAGCTGACCGATAGGCTTTCAAAGCCTCCTCACGTCTGCCCGAAGAATTCAATGCATCGCCCAATCCCAGCCAGGCGTTGCTCAATTCGGGATCGAGTCCGATGGCCTTTTCATAGGCTTCCGCCGATTCATTGAATCTATCCAAATGAGAAAGAACAGATGCTTTAAACATCCAGACGAACTTGCTGCTCGGATCAAGCTGCAAAGCCTGATCATAAACCTGAAGAGCCTCTTTTGGCCTACTGGCTTCATACAGGATTATGCCTTTATTCTCCAATATCTGCACTCTGTCCTGAATGTTATCGACAGGCGTCAGATTGAGCGCCTGATCGGAAGCCAAAAGAGCCTCCTCGTACTTTCCGGTCTCTTGCAGCAGATTGCTCACAGTGATCGCCGCAATCCCGGATTTGCTGTAGTTCAGCTCTATGGATTTTTTGTAGGCCGAGACGGCTTCATCCTGCCGGTTCAAGCTGATAAGGATCTCTGCCAACTTGAACCAGGTCGCGGCATCTTTGGGATTCTCGGTCAAGGTTTTATTGTAGAGAGATACTGCCTTTTCTCTCGACTCCGTGGCTTCCACTTGTCTGTCCAGAGAATCAAGGATCACGCCCCGGTTCCACCAGGCATCAGCATCTTTGGGCCTCTTTGCAAGATCCTTGTCGGTAAGGTTTAGGGCACGCAGATAGGCAATTTCTGCATTTCTCCGGTCGCCCGTGAATTCCAGCATCTGGGCCAGGCTTAGATCGAGACTGGAATTTTCCGGTTCAAGCCTGACCGCCTGCTCGAAGGCTCGAGATGATTCTTCGAAGGAGCCGTTCAAGAATAGTCCATAGCCTTTCATAGACCAATCATTCGCCGACTCTTCAGCACCCGCTAAGGGAAAAAGTGCCCCAAGTATCAGGAGACTGATGGCACTGATTGCTCTGATGGAAATGCCTGCCCCAAATCGGATTTTGCGCGGTTTTTTCTCTGCAAAACTGATCTTTTTCAAATCATTCACCTCAATTCCTTCGCGGTCGAATTTCCTTTTCCGATTACTTCTGAGCCTTCAGCTTCTCGATCTCTAGCCGCCATACCCCAGAGCTTTGGCCTTGGAGAACGCGGCCGTGGCAATGGCATCGGACCCCAGTTTTTCATATGCCTCTCCCTTTTGCTGCCAGGCCTCTGCGAAGGATTGGTTCAGTCTGGTGGCCTCGTCGTAGCATTCAATGGCCAAGTCGTAGTTCCCCTGCCGATAGAGGGATTTTCCTTTGTTGTACCAGATGGATGCATCCTTGGGCAAAGTCTTGAGAGCATTGTCATAAGAACGCACGGCCTTTTCATAGTCGCCCAATTCGTAAAGGGCAAGGCCCTTGTTGTACCAGGCCAATGCGTATTTGTCATCGATTTCCAGGGCGTGGTCATAGGCTTGCAGCGATTCGTTCAGCCTTCCTAGTCTGCTCAAGTCAATGCCGATGTTCTTCCAGGCGGTCAAGAACTTGGGATTGATATCAATAGCATTTTCATAAGACGCAATAGCTTCCTCTAAAATCTCAGACCAGTCATCCTTTGGGGTGGCAATGTTCAATTGTTCGCTCTTCAGCATCAAGGAAGCCTTATTGCTTAGAGCTTGGCCCCGGTAGTACCAGTTGTTCGCATCGCTGGAATCGGACTTGAGGGATTCGTCATAAAGCGTTATGGCCGTGTCGTAGGCCAGAAGTGAATCGTTAAACCTGGACTCGTCTTTTCGGAAAAGTGACAAAGATGCAAGAGCAGCAGCCTTTCCATCCCAGAAAGCCGCTTTTTTAGGATAGGCTTGCAGGGCTTTATCGTAATTCTTCAGGGCTTCTTCATAAGCCCCTTCTCCACTTAAAGCCAGACCGCGCTTATACCAATAATCTGCTTTTTTCAAAGAATAGTCAGAACCGCTATCTTCCGCCTGGGCGAATGTGCAGAAAGCAAAAATTGTTGCCAGGACGGTCAGGGCGAGGATGATTCGAATCCTCTTTGAGGGCATCAGCAGTCTACTCACTTCTCCCACAGATCTTAGAATCTCTTTCATTGCCAAACCTCACCTCCAAGACTTTGGGAACAAAAAGCAATTTTCCGGATTTTATCAATGCTCCGCCCCATAAGCTTCTCTACCCAATGGCCGTAGTTATCTTCGGCATTTAACGATGTACGACATGCAACGAATATTAAGGTTACGGTCTGTATTAGAATTTCGACAATAAAAGAAAATGTTGGAATTATTTCGTTTTTATTGGGCAGAGACCGGACGATCCGATCTGTTTGATCATATTTAAAGCAAAAAAGCGCAAATTCTACGAGATCGTTGATTAATTAAATCGACTACTAACGCTGTTATCAATCAATGAGGTAATTGGTGATCACGAACCGAAAAGAGTCCCTCGGCGCACGGCCGAGGGCTTTTGTTCCGATGTATTCGATGTGTACGCTAGATTATTGGGACTTGCCCGCCGGACCAGGCAGGTGTCGACTTAGGCAGGCGTCGATTCTGCGCCTTCGGTCTTTGCTTCCTCAGGTGCCGTCTCCGGCTCCTTTGCCGGTGGTGAGATCAGCTCGGCCTTGACCTTCTCGCCGGTGTGCTTCTCCACATAGTCGACCTCTTTCAATCCCAGATGCTGGATGATCATGTCCGCCAGACCGCGCCTGATCATGAGCCATTCCTTGTAGTAGCTCAGCTCCCAGAGAACGGTGATAATTGCCACATCATCCTTGATCTCCGCTTCGAGCTCCATGCGGGCGAAGGTCTTGATGAGTGCCTTGAGCTTCTCCAGTTGGTCCTCGATGTTCTCGGTGATCTTGTACTCGTAAACGATTGTCTTGTCCGCCAGGGGGTGATTGAAGTCGATGGCCACCTTTCTGCCGATTACCCTGGTGACTGTGCCGACCTTGTTGTCCACGCCCACGCGCAGGCCTGGAACGGGCTTCTGCTCCTTGAATTTGTTTATGGGCACGATCTGGGTCTTCGTGGGATCATGAACTCCGAATGCTTTCTCCGGCGCAATCTCAACCTTTCCATTATAGCCGATCTCTTTCCCCAGAAGGTCCTCTTCAAATCCCGCCACAAGCTGGCCAGCGCCGACCACGATGAGGTGCGGCCCGTACTGAGCATCTTCGCTAAAAATTCCCTTTTCCGTGGCTACATCCTTATCGGTAGCAGCCAAAACTTGCCCATCAACGCTCTCAATATAATCAATTCTGATGAAATCGCCATTTTTCACGGTCATCTTGAAATCCATCCTAACTTGGGCCACCAATTGCCCGATCCTCACTTATACTTTCGCATCTCAAACCTTTGGGCAGCAGGCAAGTAGCAGACGAAGCATACAGGTCTTTGCGATTCTCAAATTTTGCGGATCTTAGTCGGAGCGCTCATCCGGTGCCCGGATCCTATCGTTCCTTATAATGCAGTTTCTGCTCTGGGCGTTCCTGCCATATTCTCTAAGTTGTCCTGCTGCCCGAAGCTTTCGCCGGGAATGTATCTAAGGTCGGAAAACTTGCTCCTAGATTAAATATTCTGCTATTCTATCCGTGAGAGGCTGCTCGCAGAAGATGCACCTGAGCAGCACGGGATTTTTGGCCTTGACCAGCATCCTCGATTTAATAGGCTCAGTGGTGTTGGAGATGCAGTTGGGATTTTGGCAGCGCACCACGCCCACGATCTCGCTTGGCAGGTCCACAATATGTTTATCGATCACCATGTAGTCGCGGATGATGTTGATGGATGCCGCCGGGGCGATCAGGGCGATCCTGTTGACCTCATCTTCGAGCAGCTCGCGGTCCTCCACTTTCACGATATCCTTCTTGCCGAGCTTGCTGCTCTCCACATTCATGACCACGGAGACTGTGGCGTCCGTCGTGCCGGCGATGCCGAGAATCTTTAAAACATTGAGGGCCTGGCCTCCTGCGATGTGATCTATCACCGTTCCGCTCTTGATGGGCTTGACGCGAAGCTCGCGCGGCTCATCTTTATCATCCTTGGCATCGATTTTGGCATCGATTGAGGATTTTTCGATCGCTTCAGTTTTAGCTGCAGCAGTCGTCAAAGTTGTCATATTCATGCACCTCCGCCGATCAGCATCTTGAGCAGTGCCATGCGCACAGTCACCCCGTAGAATGATTGCTGGAAGTAGCGGGCGTGGGGCGTCCCGTCCACGTCGGGCGAGATCTCATCCACCCGCGGCAGCGGATGCATGATGATCAGATTCTTGCGAGCGCCCGCCAAAAATTGCGGCGTGAGCCGGTAGGATCTGGCAACCTTGTTGTACTCCTGCGGGTCCGGGAAGCGCTCTCTTTGAATGCGTGTCATGTAGAGCACATCAACGTTATTCACTACCTTGCCCAGGTCGCACACCTCGCGAACCCTGGTGCCCTTGCCGGAGAGATCGGTGCGGATGGATTCCGGCATACGCAAAGTCGGCGGCGAGACCAGCGTCACATCGGCTCCGTAAAGCGATAGGGCGTAGGCCAGAGAGTGAACCGTGCGCCCGTACTTGAGGTCGCCCACCAGTGCGATCTCCAGGTCGTCGATGCGGCCCTGCTCCTTTTTAATGGTGTAGAGGTCGAGAAGAGTTTGCGTGGGATGGTGGCCTGCGCCGTCGCCTGCATTGAGCACGGGCACGGGTGAAAACTCAGAGGCGAGCCTCGCCGAGCCTTCCTTGGGATGGCGGATTACCAGTGCGTCGGCATAGCCGCCGATGACGCGCACCGTGTCGGCCAGCGACTCCCCCTTGGAAATGGAGCTGCCTTCTGCAGGCCCCAGGTTTATGACGCCGCCGCCCAGGCGCTTCATGGCGGTCTCAAAGGACATTCGTGTTCGAGTGGATGGTTCAAAGAAAAGAAGGGCGAGAATCTTGCCCGCGAGCATGTCGCTTCTCTTGCCCCGGGCGTATGGTTCCAGGGTTTGAGCCATATCGAGAACGGAATCGATCTCCTCCCTGGAAAACTCTCGCATGGAGAGCACGTGCCTTTTCTTAAACATGCTTTTCCAAATTGCCTTGAAAAGATATAACGCTTCTGAGGTGAATTAAGTCAGACTCACTCACCTATTCAAATTTTCCGATAACTCCAATTGATCGTTGTGATGCCGCATTTGGGTGGTGTTTTGGTCGCAGCCTAATGCGTGCGATTATGGTAGCCGTCTTCGTGGCTTCGCATGAACCGAGATCTTGCGCGATGCCGCGAAATCCGGAAGAGTCAAATTCCAGCCTATAATTGATCCGCCATCGTTTTTTCCCTCTCACGTACAATTGATGATAGCACGAATGCTAAAACAGAAAGCACAAGTCCCATCATCATAGAAAAATGAAAACCGTACATAAATGTGCCAGTATCAAGTTCTGAAAATGCTACAATACCCTCTTTTGCAGTTGCAATCGTAAAAGTCGTTGCATAGACCGCAATGCCAATAGTACATCCAAGATACATTGCCGTAATCATCAGTGATGACGCGGTACCTTCTTCACCACGCGGGGCGTAATCCACAACTCTGCTGGCTACAGGTCCTCCTGCGAATCCCCAGAAAAGGCCCATCAAAATGAGACCCGCCAAGAGCGGAACCTGTCCCATCTCCGGGAGAATCACCAGATAGATGCTGCTGGTCGCAATCAATACAAGACACGCCGCAATAGCAAAAGGTCTGCGGCCAATTCTGTCCGACCATTTTCCCAGCGGGATACCAATAATCGCCGTGATGGCAGGAGTAATCAGCAGATACAGACCGCTCACTGCTGAATCGAACTGCATTCCTGCCAGAAGGTAGAAAGGCAGGAGATAAAAAATCCCCATAAATACAATATTCATAATAAAAAAAGCGAGGAAAACCGCTGCAAACTTCCATGCAGCAAAGATACGAATGTTAATCAGCGGGGTTGTGCACCGGAGTTCCCTGACGAGAAATGCAATAGCACACGCGAAACCAAGAGCCATGCAGAACAGGATCTGCCGATCGGTAATTCCCAGATGTGGGATACGTTCCAGGGCATATACCTCAAATACTATCATGCCAAAAAGCAGGGCAGCGCCGGTAAAGTCGAACGGCTGTTTTATCTGAGGGCCATCTTTGGGAATAGCGTGCAGGGCAAATGGCAGAAGAAGGAGTCCTATCGGGATATTGATTAAGAAAACCCAATGCCAGCTCAGATAATGGGTCAGGAATCCGCCGATAGCAGGACCTGCAACGGCTCCTATGGAAACAGTCATTGCCATTGTTCCAAGAGACATTCCCAGCATATTTTTCGGTAGATACGTCACGCAAAGCAGAGGTGCAGTTGCAGCAATCATGGCCGCCCCGATTCCCTGAAAAACCCGGGATGTAAGAAGGAAGCCAAAATTGGGGGAGAGTCCGCATGCCGCAGATCCAAGCGTGAAGACGAGAAGGCCCCCGAGGAATATCTTCTGGAGAAAACCTCGTTCCGCAATTTTCCCAAATACGAGAATGAGTCCCGCCATCATTAAGAGATAGGTCATAATGACCCAGGAGACCGTCCCTGTATCGGTGCCGAATGATTCGGATATTTGTGGAAGGACAATATTCACAATTGAACTATCAAGCCCGTCAAAGAGCATACCGATTGCAGCTGCTGCAAGAAGGAGCTTTTGATGCAGGGGATTGGTAATGATGCTGGGCATGCGCCATAGCGGTGCGTTGAGGAAGCTTTTCAATATTGCGGCATATGATGTGAGGAATAATGTGCAGGACCTCCTGGACGTCATGGGCCGGGGTATGAAGGCTCAGCTCAAGGCGGCGGCCAACGCGGGGGCTGATTATGCCGTCATCGTGGGCAAGGAGTAGCTGGACGCGGGGCTTTTGACTCGGCGCGATATGTCCGGAGAGGCACAAGAGGGACTGCCCATCGCGGAGATTGAGGTAAGGCCAAAAGAGCATTTTCTGGGAAATTAAGGTAGATCCGCGAGTCCTTCGCGGCTTCGTGCCTTTGCGTGAATCCGGACCTCGCAGCAAGCCACAAAGGCAGGAAGAAAACGACACAGAAACGCCGACCAAATATTGCATCACGATCCATCAATTCCTTCTTCATTTGAGTCTGCACTTTATTCTGCATCTTTCTGCATCTGATTCCAAATCTGATTCCAAATCTGATTC
>RPOO01000151.1 GCA_003857025.1 Methanothrix sp. | reverse complement strand
GAACGCGCTTATATCCCTTAACGCTTGACCAGCCCAAGCCCTTGGTAGAGCTGTGCGATACAGCAATTATTGCCAATCTTTTCCGGGTCCTGGCGAGTCAAGGCTGTCGCAGATTCATTCTGGGCAGCAAGGGTGCCAGCAACACCCTCAACCTGAGCAACTACTTCAAAGCGGGAGAGGGCTTTTTCAAGCGCCTGGGCATCAACGACCACCAGGATTTCAGCTATCAGCCGCTCTACGATGACAAGGGCAGCGCTGACTCCATGCGCTACTGCATGAACTACTACGACATCAACGACGACCTGCTGGTGGTCTCCGGAGACAACCTCATCGATATCGACCTGCAGAGCATCGTCGAGTTCCATCACAAGCATAGGCCTATTCTGACAGTGGCTCTCAAGGAGCTGGGTCCGGAGGAGAACGTCTCCCAGTACGGCGTGGCCCGCGTGGACAAAGACATGCGCATCTTAGGCTTCGTGGAAAAGCCAAAGCCGGGAAGCGAGCCGAGCCGCATGATCAATACTGCATTCTACCTTTTCTCGCCCGAGATTCGCGAAGTGCTGCAGAATATGGGCGAACGGGCCCGCGACATCGGCGGCGACCTGATACCATATCTCACAGAGCACGGCTATCCGGTCTACGGCTATCCCATCTCCGGCTACTGGATGGACATCGGCACGCCGGAGCGGCTGCACCAGGCGGCCATGGACTGCCTGAGCGGGGAGGTGCAGCACTTCGACCGCAAATACCACTATCGTCCAAACCAGTGGGTTCACCCCTCCACGCTGCAGAGAATTGAGAAGTATCTGGACTCCGGCGATATCGAGCTGGTCGGGAACGTATCCATCGGCAGGAACTGCCAGATCGAGAAGGGCGTGCTCATCGAGAACTCTCACATCGGACACACCAGCCTCGTCGAGCGAGATGTGGAGATCCGGGAGAGCATGATCATGAGCTTTGCCGATGTTCAGCATATGACCAGTATCCAACGCACCATTGTGGGCAGGCATTCTACCATCGAGGAGCACTGCATCCTGGGAGCGAATGGCGTCGGAGGAAAACATGTGGCAGTTGTAGGCGAAAATGTAATTTTACCTGCCGAGTCTGTGGTGGCGGCGGGAACTCGCGTCGCGCCGCTCAAGCACAGCCACAATATTCTGGCTACAGGCAGATTCGTGCAGCTTGGAATTGATGAAGGAAATGTCTATTTCACTGAAAAAGGTTCGCAGAGGAGCTAGTAGTAGCGCTCCCAGACCTCTCCTTCTATCTTTTGAATCTTATATTTGCGCCCGTTATCGAGCAAGTATCTGTTCAGGTCCTGTGCATCTTTAAAGAAGCGCTTGTCCCTGAGGTTATTATAAATGTCATCTGTGGTGAAGCCCTTCAGCTCACCTTTGCCGTAAACGATCCTCTCGATGGTATAGTAGATGTCGTCGAACTTCCTTAGGGGATAGGTCCACTCAGCGAACTTCATTATAAGTACCCTCCTTTTGTGGCTAGAGGTTTTAAGCAATAAGAATCTTTCGTTTTCTGGAAACGGATTGCTGCCAAAATGGATGATTCATTATGAGAAAAGAAAAGACGACCGGAATCATAGACCAGTTAAAATGCCAGCCAAAATGCCTGTCTGATTGTGATCTTCCGGCCCTGCACCAAAAGATCTGCGCCTGCCGGCTCTGCGATCTGGCGCTAGAC
The DNA here is from genome assembly GCA_003857025.1 of Methanothrix sp. Classification (GTDB taxonomy): domain Archaea; phylum Halobacteriota; class Methanosarcinia; order Methanotrichales; family Methanotrichaceae; genus Methanothrix. Next base: position 6,033 of record RPOO01000151.1, on the reverse strand, counting down.
CGCACCTGCGCCGTTCCGGGAGAAGGCCCCTCTCCGACAAGGATCATGCTGATCGGCGAGGCCCCCGGTCGTGAGGAGGATCTGACGGGAAGGCCCTTTGTGGGGAGGGCGGGAAGGTTATTAGACCAGGCCCTGGCCCAGGCGGGCATGGGGAGGTCTGAGGTATTCATCACCAGCATCATAAAATGCCGCCCTCCGAAAAACAGAAAACCGAAAGTCGGCGAAATTAAAGCCTGCCTTCCCTACCTCATGGCTCAAATAGAGATCTTAAAGCCCGATGTCGTTTGCTTGATGGGGAACGTGGCGGCAGGTGCCGTCTTGGGAATGAACGGCATAGCGAGCCTTCGCGGCCAAATTCTGCATGATCGCTTTCTAGTGACATATCATCCCGCCGCAGTCCTGAGAAACATAAACCGCATGGGAGACTTTGTATCCGATCTCAAGAAAGCTAAACATCAGAAAGACGAGGATGAAAAAGACCGACTTTAGTAACCGACTTATAATTCCGGAAGGTGCGATCGAAATAGCTAATTACTGAGGCACCAAATCTCTTAACTCGATATCGGACGCAAAAAGCCGGATGAATTACAAATAGCAGCCTCGCACCCAGCAACCTGATAGGAGCGTAGTCCTTGTTCAGCCTCACATACGATCTTTGGATTGATATCATCGATGTTATTGTGGAAGCCCATGCCCCGATCTTCGAGACCATGCAAGAGGCAGCGGATTCTCTCGAACTATCCGACGCCCTGCTCGATGATTTGAAGAAGAAAGGTACATTGGAGATCGCGATTGAAGAAAAGAGCTTTCTTCTCAAGATAGATTTCTTTGAGGACAAGATCGACGGCTTCATGATATCACTTCTGGACGCGGAGAGCCAGGAGATCTATGAGACCATAAAAGCCGAAGCAGCTTCCGACCAAGGTTTCTCTTTGGAGGACATCGAGGGCTATGAGATTGAACATGGACTGGACTTCGATGAGGAGATCTTTGCGGAGATGGAAGAAGGCTATGGGGTTAACGTCGAAATGGACGAGAACAGCATACTATTCGAGCTGGAGGTCTTCAACAGCCAGGATCTCGACAACCTTCGCAAGAGCAATGCTGCCTGGAGAGACGGTAACTCTGGAAACTAGAAGAGCCGGCCCGTTTTTGGCAGACTCGTCGCTAAAATTTGTACTGGATTCTATTTTTCAATTGGCATGTTGCGCTTTTCTCCAGCGGCTCTGGAAAGCTCTGTGATGATGTTTTGTTTGCGCTGAAGAAACACATATTGAGGATACACATATTTGCCTGGGCTAAAGGAAACGCTCAGTGCCCGTCTTGAGATCGCGCATTTTAAAAATTTATTGTCGTTGTTTATAAAATCGTCAGCTTTGCCTTGAGAATAGAAAAAATCAAAATTACATATATTTATATTGAACAAAACAGAAATGATTTGGCTGCAAGAATGCTGCGGATCAAATTGTCATCCGAATCAGATGCATGATTTCATTTAGCAGTATTGGTATCCATGAGGCATAAATATCCGAAAAGGTTTAATATCCAATTGGCTTAAATAAATTTAAGGAGGGACAAATTTGAAATTGAATAAAATACTGCTAATATTTAGTAGTTTGCTTTTATTTTCAGATGCAAATGCGATAGAAATCTCTTTTTCCGCAGAAGATTCGGGCAATAGCGTAAGCATTGCTGATGATTATGAAGCTACCAATGGCATCGTAGTTAGCGAAGAGGCTTATGCCGAATTTGGCCTCATGGCGATGACCGATAACAGGATCGTGGAAGGTGCGGGAGACATGAGCATGATCCAAACTATGGCGGGGAGCGGAGGCTACACCGGGCAGAGCATTGTCGGAGCCCTTGCATCTTCCGGTAGAGTTGTGAATCATGCATATCTCTGTCCGTCCGATCTTTTCGTTTATCAAACGGCAAATTTGCAGGGAAATATGATTAGTGCCGAATTAAACCTGCAGAACAAGGAAAGCTACGCTTATACATATTCCGTGGCTGCAGACGGCTTGATCGATGCAAACCAATTCATAAAAACCGGGAGCGTGCATGCATTTCAGGATACTCACATAAGCGCTGCCTTCGGCGAGGCAGAATCATTCGCAGAGAACTTCAAGGAAAACGATATTCAAAATAATGCTGCCGTAACCGAGATCTGGATTAATGACGGTGAGCTTTTTTCAGTGCAAAATGCAAATGCCTTATCAGGAAGAGCAGAGGTTTCTCAGGATGCAACGCTGCAAGCATTGTTGGGTGCCAGTGACACTTGATGCTGGAACAATGAAAACGGCAATTGGGCAGGTGCAGCCAATAAAGGCGAATTCGGCATAAAGATGCAGATGAACCAGCTGGCTGATGCGGACGGGTTCAACAGCAACGCACAACAGCAGTTCACGGCAGAAATTTCCGACATTCAGAATTCCTATGCCTGGGGTGTTTCGGAAGCGCGCTGGGTTATAGACCCGGACCAATCATTGTTTGAAGGAGCCTGGACAACAAACGGCATATATCAGCCTAATTCAGTTCTTAGATATGCGGGCAATTCCCATTCGGATGATTGGATTACCCAGGCATCATTTTCCTCCGAACAGACTGGATCGGGAGATGCATCGGGTGTTGCAGGATACTATTGGGGCTTGCCGTCAGGAGACCCGCATTTTCTGGGCATAACTCCGGTTCCAATGTTCTCAAATACCCTCTCGAAGCCGACCGTCTCCGCAAATCAGGCACAAGGAAATAGCCAGGAGAATTCGGATGAAACGATTCGAGTGGTTGAGATCCTGGTTTGACCGGAAAAAGATGTTTTCTTTTTTTTATTTTAAATTTTTTTATAGAATTGGTTCGTAAAATCTAAATCCTATTGAGTTTTTCAAAGCGTCTCGGGCTCGACCTCATGTTTGAAGGAGAGCCGGACCCTGGCGCGATACTCCATGACTCCGCCTTCCGTAAGTCTCATGTCCATCTCCATTACCTCTGCGATCCGAACATTCGTCAATTTCTTCGAGGCGGTATGCACTATTTTCTCGATCGCCTCCTCCCAGCCAAGTGGCGAAGTCCCCACCAGTTCGATGAAGTTATAAACGCTCCCGCCCACTTCGCGCTCTATACTCACCATAATAACTACAAGTGACGTTCTCCTTGATATATTTTCTCAGGTAAAACGAATGCGCGTGTCCCTATGCTCGTGTCCCTCTTCTCGCTCGGTCTTTCAGTTCCAAATTATGCTTGCAGATAGCTTTTCCCGACTATCGGCTTTAAGAAGAAGCCCGCAAATAGGATTGAAACGTGGTTTCATTGATGAGCAGTGGCACAGTCTCGGATTTCATTGAAAAACAGTACCCTGGCGCTCGCGCAAAAGTTAATTGGTCGTATCCGTACCGAAATTCTCAGATCTTCATGGTGGACCTCCGGCAAAAGGACGAAAGCCATAGGATCGTCGTTAAGCTCTCCCGCAACTACAAACCCGTGCAAGTGGAGGCGGAATACGAGAATCTGTCTCGCTTTTACGCCGGATGCAAAGACTCGGAGATCTCTTCGCCGAGGCCCCTGTTCGTCGAGTCGCGAAAAGGACTGCTGGCCATGAGTTACGTAGACGGTCTGCCCCTCGCGCACATGCTGCACGAGGTTCGACCGAAAAGCAGCGACTATATTCACCGGGCCGTGGACCTCTCCGCCGTGGCTCTGGCCCAATACCACCGCCTCTTCCGCTGGCCCGAGGATAAGCCGATAACTGTCGATCCCACCGTGAAGGAAGACGATATCAACCGCTGCATCTCCGAGTGCGCCCAAAGACTGGACGAATGCAACCTGCGCTGCCGCGTGACGCCATTCTTTGATTTTACGGCGTGGAATATCATGATGGAAAACGGCAGCAACGGCGGAAACGGCAGCGTCAGCCCGAAGCTCTATCTCATCGATTTTCCCAGGCTCGAATATGTCTTTACGCCGCACCTTGATCTGGCCAGATTCAGGTTCGGATTGGAGCTGATAAAGCAATTTCCACCGGCCAAGTTCCTGAGAATAAGCCGCTGGGAGGTCGAGCCGCTATTCGAGCAATTCCTCAGCCGCTACTGCCAGGAGATGCAAATCGATCTCAACCTGGAAGACCTGCGGCTCATCGCATGCTTTCGCAAAGCCAACATCCGCCGCTCTCAGGACCTTCTGCGCAAAGGCAAATACGGCTGGCAGCCCACGCTGGAAAAAGCATATCTCTCAACTTTTTGCCGGGATTGGTTGGAGCAAAAGGACGATTTTGCCATGTGGCCGGAGAACGGTCAGGTAAAATTAGTTGGATAAAATTAGTTAGAGACTGAATTTACGAAGAATAGGCAGAGATTTCTACTCTGCCTTTTCCTCTTTGGCCGGCTCCGAGCTTTCGGCCTTTACTTCCGCTACTGCTTCCTCTTTTGCTTCTTCTTTGGGCTCTTCAGTTGCTACTGCCTTAATTTCCTTCTTGGGCCTTTTGCCCAGAGCTACCAAAGATGCCTTGGCCTGAATCCTGGCCAGAGGATAGTCATCCTTGGCGACCTTCTCCAGAGCATCTACAGCCCGGTTCTCCTTCAGCTCTCCCACTACCCAGGCAGCCCCGGCGCGAACGTCTTTGTCGGCGTCGCCGAGAGCCTGAATCATGCGGTCGGAGATCTTCTTTCCATAAGCTGCGATGGCAACCATGGCATTGCTCTTGACGAGGTACTCCTCATCCTTGAGAGCCTCGATGAGTGCCTCCAGGGCCTCAGCGGGCTCGTGTCTGGAGAGGAGGATGATAGCGTTGGAGCGCACCAGCATATGCTTGTCCTTGGTGGCTTCGATCAGCTTCTCTGTGGACCAGCTCGGATCGGGAAGGACCGCAGGCATGGGAGGCGCATCTGCGCCGCAGGTGGGACAGGCCTCTTCCATCATGGATCTTGTGACCACGGGTGCGGCCTTTTCACCGGCATTATTCTCTTCAGTCTTGACTTCTTCAACGTTCTTTTCTTCTTCCATACATTTATTCTCGCGGCTTATTCTACTTCAGCCTTTCCTCCGGCATAGGCCCGCTTGTTTGCCTCCAGATATTTAGGCGGAACAACCAGAGAAAGTGTTTGCAGCAAGATATCCTCGGAAAGCGGCAGGTAGTGAGAGAGCGCGCCGAGCATGACCACGTTCATGGCCTGGGCCGTGCCTGCTTTTTTGGCGATGGCTGTGGCGTCCATTGCTACGACTTTGCTGCATAAATCATGGAGCGGCGAGAGGATTTCATCAAGTGGAGGGTAGACAGCCTTTCCCGTGGTAACGGTTACGGGCAGCACGGGCGTTGTATTCACCAGGGCGACCCCTTCTGGCGAGAGGAAGTAAGCAAAGCGCAGGGCCTCCGCGGGCTCCAATGCCAGCAGCACATCCGCCCCGCCGGGTGCAACCATGGGGCTGAAGCGGCATCCGATGCGCGTGTGGTTGATGACGCTGCCGCCCCGCTGGGCCATGCCGTGCGTCTCCGCGCCGCGCACGCTCTTTCCGGCCAGGACCGCCGCGCGGCCGATCACATCCGAGATTAAAATAACACCCTGACCGCCTGTGCCGACAATGACGATATCCGATTCCGATGTCCTCATTTTCTCACCTCCAAAATAGCAGAGCTTGGACAGATCTTGGCGCACAGACCGCAGCCGGTGCAGAGCGCATTGATCTTGGCCTTCTCGCCCTCAAACTCGATAGCCGGGCAGCCGAATTCCACGCAGACCTTGCAGCCCGAGCATTCATCCCCCACCGCGTAGCTCGATTTCTTTCCGCCCGATCGCCTGGCCTTGATGACGCAGGGCTGGCGGGCAATGACCACGGAGAGGCCTGAGAATTCCTTGGCCCTCCGGAAGCACTCGATGGTTTTGTCCAGATCGTAAGGATCGACCGTCTCCACGAATCCGGCCCCAAGAGCCTTGGCCAGGGCTTCCAGCGATACCTGAACCGTCGGCTCGCCGGTGGCGGTCACGCCCGTGCCCGGATGCGGCTGGTGGCCGGTCATGGCCGTGGTGGAGTTGTCGAGGATAG
>RPOO01000150.1 GCA_003857025.1 Methanothrix sp. | reverse complement strand
TCTTGGCAGGCGTCTTTGCCGGTGCATTGCACCTGTGGCTCAAGGGCAAGCTCCCCAGCCCGCTCCTGGCAACATCCTTTGCCGTGCTCTTCGAGGTGTTCCATATCGTTTTGGTGCTGCTCGTCGCCAGGCCGTTTTCCCTGGCGCTGGATGTATCGATGACGGCTCTTCCGCCTCTGGCCCTGGCCAATGGAACCGGCATTCTTATCTTCACATTGATCGCCTCCAACCTGATAAAAGAGCGGCAGACCAAGAGCGAGAGAGATCAATATTACAGAGAAACGGCGCAAAAGAACGAGGAGCTGAAGACTGCCGCCGCATCCCTGGAAAAATCCGAGAGGCGACTGGCAAATATTATCGATTTTCTGCCGGACGCTACTTTTGTCGTGGACCTGAACGGCAAGGTGATCTCCTGGAACAAAGCTATGGAGAACCTGACTCAGGTGGCGGCAAAGAACATCCTCGGCAAGGGCGACTTTGAGTATGCCGTTCCCATCTACGGAAAAAGACGCCCCATGCTGATCGATCAGGTATTGAAGCCGGACCCCGAGCTGGAAAAGACCTACACCCATATCGAGCGGCAAAGGCAGGGCGGAGCAATAGTCGCCGAGAGCTACCTTCCTGATTTTGGCAGCGGCATCTATCTCTTCACCACTGCTGCCCCGCTGCATGACTCTCAAGGCAACATCATCGGCGCGATCGAATCCCTGCGTGATATAACCGACCGAAAGATGATGGAACAAAAACTTGAGCGGGCCAAGGCCGAGATTCATATCGCTGCCCAGATCCAGAAGAGCTTCATGCCCGACCACACTCCCGATGTCTCCGAGTTCAAGCTGGCCGCGGTAGCCATTCCTGCCATGGAGGTCGGCGGCGACTTCTACGACTTCATATCCCTGGCCGACGGCAGGCAGGGCCTGGTGATCGCCGATGTGGCCGGAAAGAGCATCCCTGCCGCCCTCTTCATGGCGCTTTCCAGAACGATCGTGCGGGCCAATGCTGCTCACCGCGTCTCCGCCTCCGATGTCCTCAAAGAGGCCAACGTCATGATCGCAGAGGATGCCAGCGAAGGCATGTTCGTAACTCTATTTTACGGCATACTTGACGGAAAGGCCCACACGCTGACCTATGCCAATGCCGGACATCCTCCGCCACTCATCTTTCGAACGGCAGGCTGCAAGTGCACGGAGCAGGAGGTTACAGGAATTGCCCTCGGTGCCTGGGAAGATGCCGAGTACGAAGAGCGCAGCGTGCGGTTCTGCCGCGGCGACGTTGCTCTGCTCTACACCGACGGCGTGACAGAAGCCGTTAACGCCAAGAATGAGCTATACGGCTTACAAAGAGTGAGCGATGTGATCACCAAATCCTGCCATCTATCCGCTCAGGATATCATGGCCGCAATTCTGGACGACATCTCCGACTTCAGCAGCGGCCATGACCAATCAGACGACATAACCATGATCGTCCTGAAGGCGGAATGACTCTGCCGATTTGCCAAGACACAAAAGTGATACCAAATTCAGGGATAATTTTTTCGCAATTAGCCCATTTTCTAATCGCTCTACTCAGGCTGAAGGTCGATTTTGTCGCAGATCCGGCCTTTGACATTGTAGAATGGTTCATTGCGCAAGCTTCTTCTAGCAAATAGGTAACATACCGTGAGAGTGTGATTCATATCAAAGCAAGACAAATCCTAATTATTTTTATTATCATACTACTATGCATGCCAATATTCGGAGCGGAATATACGGCAGACTACTGGTTTAAAAAGGGGGGCGAATTCATAGAAAAGGGCTCCTATGATATTGCCTTCGATTGCATCAACAAGTCCATCGAGCTTGAACCGAAGAACGCAACCTTGTGGCTGAGCAGAGGAGTTGTCCTGTCCTATTTGGGAAGATATAATGAGACCGTTCAATCTTACGACGAAGCCATTAGGCTGCAGCCTAAGTTCGCCTATGCCTGGTACTCCAAGGGACTGGCCTTTGCCCATGAGAGGCAATATAGCGAATCTCTGGCAGCTTTTGATAATGCTACTTCCATCGATCCGTCGCTCGCCGAGGCATGGTATGGAAAAGGCTTGATTCTCGCAGACGAGGGCCGCTACAATGAATCGCTGCAAGCCTATGATACCGCAACGAAGCTGCGCCCAAAGTATGCCGATGCCTGGTATGCAAAAGGACAGGTTCTCGCCAACAGGGGAAATTATTCGGGAGCGCTCGATGCATTTGAAAAGGCTGCCGTCATTAATCCTTCATCGGAAGATGCATGGTACAGCATCGGCCTGATCCGATCCTTCCTGGGCAAGTACGAGGATGCAGCAGAGGCATTCAACAAGACGATAGAGATCAATCCCATACGCGTCGCAGCCTGGATCGGCAAAGGAGATTCTTTTTATTTCCTGCAAAAGTGGGGCGAAGCATCATCGGCTTATGCCAAAGCCGTCGGCATCGACTCGCTTAATGCTGATGTCTGGTTCAAATACGGCCAGGCTCTGCGTCTGGCCGGAAGATACAACGAATCGATAAAAGCCTACAATAAAACCCTCGAATTGAACCCAACGGATGATGCCGCCTGGAACGGGCAAGGTCTGGCGCTGGTTGAGGACAAGAGATACAACGATTCTCTTCGGTTCTTCGATCAGGCCGTTAAGGCGAATCCAAATGAGTCGGGGTTCCGGCTGAACAAGGCGATGGCTCTGGAAAAGATGGAAAAATACGCCGAAGCCATCGGAAATATCGATGAAGCCCTGAAGATCGATCCGGCCTGCAAGAGCTGCTGGAATATCAAGGGCCTGTTGCTTGCAAAAGAAGAGAAATTCAGCGACGCCGCCATTGCCTATGATCGGGCCACTGCCATTGACCCGCAGTATCTTGACGCCTGGAACAACAAGGGAATTGCATTGGCTCATAGCGGCAATTATGATGAGGCCTTAAAATGCTTCGACAAGGCCCTTGAGATCAATGCAAAATGCGTCGAGGCCTGGGTAAACAAAGGCAATCTGTACACTGCGATGGATCGAAAATCGGATTCAGATTATGCCTTCTCCAAAGCATCGGAGCTGGGATATCGAAAATAATCCGAGGTCAGAGGCGAGGTTGGTGGCGAGTTGATAATGGGCAGGTATTGAGTCGGTTGAGTCTGCCATTTGTCCACGGCTGCCTCTATCAGGTCCGAACATTCCGCTACACTATCGGCTGCTAAAAAGCAAAGCGTCGAAGAGCTTGCCGCTTTGGCTGGCATCACGTTGCAGCGACTGCACACTGCGGCTTTATGCCACTCAATCCAGGACCGCCAGCCAGTCGAAATCGGTGAAACTTTGAGGAGTCAGCGGGAAGTAGGTTGGATTCTTTGAACTGCCCGATCGAGTGGGAAGATCCTTGATTTCCGAGGTGGAGAGCCCCTGGCCGCTGTGAGTTGGAATGAACCGCGCCGGTCCCGGCACAGCAGTCAGGCACGCCTCAAGAGTACCGGCTTCGGGCCGACCGATGCCGTTGGCATCAGAGACGCCCACGGCCGAACCGACGACGGCATAGCGCTGGCCGAAAATATCGTTGAGGTGCGCTCCCGCAGGCCACCATATCAATAGGTCGGTGCCCAGTTGCCACTGTGCCTTTCCCCGCTGCAGATGGCTGTTGTGAGCAAAGGCCAGCACCTTTCCCCTGCCACGCTCACGGGAAACCATGTACGCAAGATTGTCCGCCATTATAAAGTCACGAATGCCGAGACCATCGACAATTCGTTCGCCTGGTTTGCCCGACGTTCGTGCGAGCGTCGCATGATAATTTAGCAACTGCCGTGCGACCGTCGCATACTGCACAGCTTCCAAATAGCGGCTTGTGTCACTCTTAGCTACCAGCTCGGGGCGGCGCACATGCAGTTCAGAAATTAGATCCTCTGTTTCAACCCGGAGCGCAGTTGCGGCCGGCGACAATCCTATCGATTTCGTCGGATCCATCATTGCAGCAGGATTTTCCCAATCGGAGTCTTGGCCAATAAGTGAGCCGATGCGCTCGCAGCGATCTTTTCCGCGGTTACTATCAATTGAGGCGAGGTAATCGAGAACAAAATGCAGAACCTGGCGTGGGCTATCGGTGCCGGTCATTTCGGTAGGACTGTCGAAGCCGTAGAACCGGATTTTGAGGCTGTGGGAAGGATCGGCATTGTACGCCCTGATCCACTCCACAAGCTCTCGATTTGCCTTGAGCCGTCCGAAGCCGTGACTAAATCCGGTGTCCTGCACAGCCTCATACGACGCCGGGCCGCGACCGGCCACGTACTCGTTCACCGCGCGTGCCCTGGGGAAACTGCTCTCGATGGCAATGGCGCTGTAGCCGTGCGCCTCCACCAGGCGCTGGAAAAGCCGGTTGCGGATCATGAGAATATCCTCATCGCCGTGGAGCGCTTCTCCGAAGCCGAGCAATTCCACCGAGTCACCGAGTGATTCGATCATTTTGTCGACGGCTGCGTTGAAGGCATCGGGCGAATCAATGGAGAACGCCGTCGCCTCGTGTGCAATCCAATCATCAAGCGACACGTGCGTGGGAGTGGGACGGGACATGGATTAGTATTGTCACCCTTTTTAGACAAATGTGTTTTCATTCTGCAGTGGGATCTATTTCCCCAAGCATCGCCCGCTCAAGAAATGGATGGGACAAGAGATGCGCCTGTCCCCCCGTAATTCGTTGAAGATCCCGACGAGTTCGATCTGAGTTCTATCTGCCCAGCGCCGAGATGCTTCTAAACCGCGCCACCGCTTCAGCGATGCTTGCCGCCACGTAGTCCACATCGTCCTCGCTATTCGAGCGGCCCATCGTGATCCTAAGCGAGCCGTGGCACTCCTCCGGCTTGAGGCCCAGCGAGAGCAGCACGTGGCTTGGCTCCAGCTTCTTGGAAGAGCAGGCAGAACCCGTGGAGACACCGATGCCCTTTGAATCCAGGAAGAGCAGCAGCGACTCGCCCTCCACGTACTTGAAGCTGAAGTTCAGGTTGCTCGGCAGTCGTTTGGTCATGGAGCCGTTCACCCAGGCGTCCTTGACCTTCTCCAGAACAAGTTTGGCCAGCCGGTCGCGCAAGTCCGTCAGCCTTTCCGCCTCTGAGGCCATGATCTCGCTTGCCAGGTCCGCAGCCCTGGCCAGGCCCACGATGCCCGCCACGTTCTCCGTCCCGGAACGCAGGCCGCGCTCGTGGCCGCCGCCCTGCACTATGCTCTCCAGCTTCGTGCCCTTGCGCACGTACAGAGCGCCCGTGCCCTTGGGCCCGTAGAATTTGTGCGCGGAGAGCGAGAGGAGATCGACGCCCAGGTCGTTCACGTTCGTCTCGATCTTGCCGACGGTCTGCACGGCATCAGTATGGAAGTAGATGTCTTTCTCGGCAGCGATCTTGCCGATTTCCTGTAGCGGCTGGATGGTCCCGACCTCGTTGTTGGCGTGCATGACCGAGATCAAAATAGTGTCTTTGCGAATGGCCGCCTCAAGAGCCGCGGGATCGACCAGGCCGTCTGCGCTCACGGGGAGATAGGTAACCTCGAATCCGTATTTTTGCAGCTTTCTACACGTCTCCAGGATGGCCGGGTGCTCGATGACAGTGGTGATGATGTGCTTGCCCTTCTCGCGGCTGCGTAGAGCGATGCCCTTCAGGGATAGATTGTCGGACTCCGTGCCGCCGGAGGTGAAGATGATCTCCTCTGCATTTGCACCCAGAAGCTTTGCCACCTTCTCCCGGGAGGCTTCCAGGGCCTCTTTGGCCTCCAGGCCGAAGCTGTGCAAACTGCTGGCGTTGCCGAATTTCAGAGAAAAGAATGGCAGCATGGCCTCCAAGACCTCCGGGGCCACGGGGGTGGTGGCGGAGTGATCCATGTAAATGCGCTTCATTCTCGTAAATATGCTGGCATCCGGTAAATAATTAGCGAAATGGGCAAGAATTGTTCGGGCAAGAATTGAGATAAACTATTGATAAACTATAAGTATCCTCGCGCCGGGAGTCTCATGCATGATCATAAACATCCCCCTGTTCTCTCCACCGCTGCTGGTGGCCGCGGCGCTCATTGCCCTCGGCTTCATCGCTTATGTTCTCTCGGCCAGGGTCGGCGTGGCCCTGATCGGGGCCGGGAGCCTGATCATGGGTCTGGTGGCCATAAATGATCTCCCGGCGGGCTTCGAGGCGCAGGGCCTGGCGCTCTTCGGGATAAGCGCAGTGGTGGGCGGCTGGATGATGTATGTGGCGGTGAAGAACGGCTAGGCGCGGTTCCTGAGGCGGAGAAGTTCGCCATGCTCCGCGTAGTGCTCCACGTGGTACTTTTTTTATTGACTCTTTTTGCCCTTGATCAATATCTTCATTACATCTCAATGCCGTCATCGGTTTTTATTGAGCAGCTTAATTTGGGCAAACCTGCAAAAATAAAATAAAAAAACTAAATATATCTTTGCAAAAGACCAACTCATCCAAAGCGTCTTTAGTATGGCCTAATCATTGCCCACCACCAAATAATGACGGCAGACACCAACAGAATGATTATTAGAGCATCTCTTGTTCCTTTTGTCAAATTTATTCACCGATTTTCCTCAAAGACCGAATAGAAGTGCTACGACAATTACAATCAATAACAATCCGATCCAAAGAGGGTACACGCCTATTTCTTGTTGACCAAGCCTCATGTTATTTTCACACTCCTGTTTCCGTCACTGGCCAATAATGATGTTTTATAGGTATTTACCCTTTTTCCTAATTGGCCAAAAAGGTAAAATAGGAAAAAATGCATCAGATATAATTGGGAAACCAGACTGAGGTGAAATAAATGGCTGTGACTGGAATAACCGATCAAATGATGCAATACTCGAAAGCCACTGAAGTGATTTATAACAACAAGCCAAAAAAAGGCAAAGCATATGGAATCAATAGGCCTGACACCAAGAACATCGTCGCCATTTTGGCCGGACTCTTCTTGATCTTTGTGGTAATTGCTCAACTCATGTAACTAATAGGATGGTGGCCAATAAGAAATAAGACATATTGTCCGGCTAACCTGAAAATGCCTGACAGGTCAAGCCGTGACAATTTTGGCCAATAACGGACGATCCTTGAGATCCTTCATCGTGGCGATCAAAGTAGTACGGATTCGGATATTGATCTCCAGGTGTTCAAATTCGAGTTTTCCACCAGCATGGCATGATTAGCCCTAAGTGCATGGTTATCCTGATTGTCCTGATATCTTTTTGGATCGCGAAGCTTTTCTTTTAGCGAGCTAATTCTTGAAGCGTTCTCGATCCTGATCCAATGGCCGGTCGGTTTTGGCAAACTTAAGATTGCGATTAGCATTTCCCAAGTAGCCTTCAATCTTGGCCACTCTTCTGTCCAGGTCCTCAAAGTAGCAGCGAAACCTGTTAAGAATATCACAGTCCGGTACCCTCTCTGCAAAGGCAGGAGCAAAGGCTTCTGCATGGGCGATGGGAAATCCTTATATGCCACTTCTGCATCCTACCATTCGCCGTGCGGGGCCATAGGGTAGCCTGGTATCCTACAGGACTGGGGGTCCTGTGACCGGCGTTCAAATCGCCGTGGCCCCATGAAATTCATTTTCGGATGTTGATTTTGGATGTATCGCTTTCTCCATTTTATGTTCGCGGTAGGGCATCTAACCCACATCCCGCAGGTAAAACCTCTTATCTGAAACATTTTTATCTCAGTAGGGCTTTCTGATATCGAAAGGGATTGAAGGGGCCCGAATGAAGCTATCAACGCTATCGATCGATCATCTGG
>RPOO01000149.1 GCA_003857025.1 Methanothrix sp. | reverse complement strand
TGAGCTTTGTTTTGCCGTATCTATCTGCTGAGAAATGGGCCAATATTTTATCGAGCGCTTCTTTCCACTCTTCCCTAGTAGCTGCGCCTTTCAGTTGCTCGTAATACTTCCATTCGCCGCTTGATAGAAAAAGGGATAACAACAGCTCTTTGTACTTGGGCGGATCTCTTTCTCGATAGTTTTCGCTCAAGAACTCCCTCAGGTCTTTTGACAGATGGTCGGGAAAAATGACTATGCCTTCTTCTGCTATTTGTATTGCTTTTGTGCGATCCCCATCCTCATAAAGCTGCTTTGCATACTGGAGACAGAGATCACGGCTGGAGCGGTAATGCTTGTCCATCAACGCGTAAAAATCTGCCATCTCCCCAAGCCCGGAGAGCAGATGAAGCTGCATAGAGATCAGCTCGTTGGCCTGGTAATAATTGCTCCAGTCCCTGTCCTTTTCAGGAAGGTTATTGGGGAGATGCGGGCCAAGCAGCATCATCCAGTAATTCAAATCCTCTTTCGATGTGCACAGAGTTTTCAGAGCATCATAGTAATCATCCTGGAAGTAATCTGGGTCATTTTGCAGATATCTGCTGAAGAGGTAATCGATGTATCTCTTTTTGGCATCCGGCTCTAATTCCGCCAGAGCTATGCATTCTACGAATGCGTCCAAATAATCCGAGAACTCGCCGCCATAGTAACCGTCCGAGTCGTCGACATTATCCATCTGTTCCGCAATTTTCTCGGCGAGAGCTTGATAGATCTTGGCCGCCTCCAGAAAATCGTCTTTCTGGATGTAGACCTCCGCAAGTTTCTTAAATGGCGAGAAATCCACGTCTGAGCCGTAAGGGATATAGCCGTGTTCTTCAGCTTCATCGAAGAGCGAATCAATCTCATCTCTGTAATTGGAGAGGCTTTTTCCTTCACCTATCGGCGAGAAGCGGGCCATGAAACGGGCCCTGATATCCGGGTGCGCCACCAGTTCCCTGCTAAAGAAGTCCTTGAGTTCCTCCGGCTCTGTTCTCTCCAGCAAAGCTTGCATCTTCTTCAGTTCCACAGAGCTTTCATCAATCATCCTATCGACTTTTTCCGGTTCGTTGTCGATGGCCAGAAAAGTGGCCACAATGTGCTTGCAGTATCCTTCCAGGTCATATGGACAGTTGCAGACGGCAGAGAATTTATCAAGATCAATCTCCACTCGGTAATTATCCGTTCCGATCACAGTCGCGACGATACGGGAAGATGATGCATCCGTGATCTTCACGCGGCCTTCTTTGAAGTATCCCAGTCCTCTCTGAAAGGATTTCTCAGTGCATAGTTCTCTTATTTCATTTTGCTCGGGCTTGATCATAAACGCTCGCACGTCTATTCTCGAATTAAAGATATAAACGATGCCCCTCTTCAAAAGCACATATACTATCGACGTCTGCTCTACACGGTTTTTTGCATATCCTCAGAAAGACGATTTCGCGCCAAAATAAAACGATGAACAAAAAAATTAAGAAACCTGATGAGTTGAAGGAGTCCAGGGAAAGGATAAGCGACCAAACTCTCGTCGCTTACTCTTGCTCCGCCTTCTGAACTTCGATCCTCTCGCCCTTCTTCATCCGCTTGATGATGCGCTTGGCCATCTCCGAGGACTTGGCCACCCGGATATCGCCCCTGCGGCCCACCGTGGCGGTGAATACGGGCTCGCCGCCGACGAAGACCTCCACGGACTCGCCAGCCAGTTCCTCCAGCCAGATGATGAGATGCTTGGAGGTGTCCTCAATCCTCGGCTCAGCCAGCGACGCAGGCTCGTCCTTGGTGCGAACATCGATGTGCAATCCCAGGTTCTTCTCAATCTGGTCGATGTTTTTGCCGGCCTTGCCGATCACCCGGGCCGCCTCATCCTGCGGCACATGAATCACGGCGGACGAGTCGGTCAGCATCTCCACCTGGAACGGTCCGCGCACATGATGCGACAGCTCCTTCTCGATCTCGCGGGAGGCCAGCTTCCAGGAGGGCGACGGCTTCTTGCTCTCTTTGGAGACGGGCATGACCACGATCTCTTCGCCGTAGGTATACATCTCATACTCTGCCGTGCCTGTCTCAAAGTCCTTGACCACGATCACCGGACGGGCCAGGTCCGCTTCCACCATTCCATTAGGCACCTTGACCACAAACTCCACATCCAGGACCTTGGTGACCTCGCCCTTCTCGATGAAGACCACGGTGTCCACGACCTGCGGAATCATGCCGAGATCAACGCGGCCCAACAGT
Source organism: Methanothrix sp. (assembly GCA_003857025.1). Classification (GTDB taxonomy): domain Archaea; phylum Halobacteriota; class Methanosarcinia; order Methanotrichales; family Methanotrichaceae; genus Methanothrix. The sequence goes on along the minus strand of RPOO01000149.1, from coordinate 5,584 downwards.
CGCTGCAGTGCATCGACGGGCTTGTTGGCATGAACCACGCCGATCATGCCCACGCCCGCCAGGCGCATATCTGCGAAGACCTGGAAGTCGCGCGTCTTGCGCACCTCGTCGTAAATGGTGTAATCGGGCCGAACCAGCAGCAATATGTCGGCTGATGCCTCCATGCTGCCTTCCAGGGGACCATACTGGGTTATTTCAGGTGGCACCTGCAGATCGCGGGGCGATTCCAGGGTCTTGACCACGTAGTTGCAGCCTAGCAAATACTCGGCCACTCCGGCAGCAAAGGTGGACTTGCCCGAACCCGGCGGCCCGGCGATGAGAATTCCTCTCTGGCTCTCCTTGAGCCGCGCCTTCAATTCCACATTATGCCGATAAGCGTCGAAGTTCACCTTGGCCACAGGCCGCACAGCGGTTATCTCCAGACCATCCGAGAACGGCGGCTTGGCTATGGCGATCCTCATAGGCCCGAGCTGGATTATGGTAGCTCCGATCTTCTCCATCTCGACGTAGCCCTCTGGGTCCGCCTTGGCCCGCTCGAAGATCTCCCTGGACATGTCCCGCAGCTCTCGTTCCGATAGCGGTCGCTCGCTTAAGCGCACTAGGCTAAAGTCGCCCACCTTGCCACGCTTGGCCATGGGCACGGCGCTCTCCTTAAGATGCACGGAGAGGGTATCCTCGGTGAAGTACTTCTCCAGAGACAACGGTTTGATGGCCTCCCTTTGGGGGCGCACGTACTCCACATCCAGGCCCATAGCCTCGGCAACCCTAGACTGGACCTGATCGCTGGTCAAGAATGATGCACCCAGCTCCAGCGCCACATCCCGGATCATGGCATCGATCTCGCCGCCCCCGGCAAGCTTGATCTGATCCAGGTTCGGCCTGATGCCCACATACTCCAGCTCGATCTTCCCGCTCTTGGCAAGTTCGGAGAGCTTGCGCAGCTCTTCCAGTCCGCGCAGGCCGATGTCCCGGCCATGATTGGCCTGGGCCTCCAGCTCCGCTACCACTGCTTCCGGCACGACGATCCTGCGACCCTGAAGCTCACCTGCTTTGATCTTGGCAGAAACCCTGCCGTCTATAACCACACTGGTATCTGGCACTAACGGTTGCGCCATTGCATAAAACATCCTTTAAATATCAATTGTCATCTAAAGCTAAAATTAAAGCTAGAGATAAACTATATCCATCTTTCGCTTTTTAGCAATCCATTCCAGCAAGTAGTCTATGTCCAACTGCCTTCTTGTCTGCTGGCTGGCTTTGACCAGCATCGCCGGACCATTCTTCAGGGCATCGGCGATTTTTTTTGAATTCTCCGCCCCAAATCCCGGGTCCAGTCTATTCACGATGTAGATCTGAATATCACAACAGGCAAAGCCCGCATCAGTCTTATGCCCGAATTCTATGCAAACGCTGCCGGGCACCGACTGAAGCCGGAAGGCGACGCTGTAACTGGCAAACTTGCATCGGTCGTACAGCTTTCTTTCAACAAAAGCGGGCCGAAGCTCCTCTTCCATGATAGCATTTCCCAAAACCGCCATCTTCTCTTGCTCTTGGCGGGAGAACTCATTGCATCCGGCCAGCTTCAAAGCGGTGAGGTTCTTTATGGACACGTCCCTGGCATGACAGTGCTCGCTATTATCTACCACAAAGAAGTCGTGCGAAAGAGGGAATGATGCCGGTGCATAATTGTCGCAATTGCGACACTTCATCTTAACGACGGCATCCTTATCCAGAAAGGGAGCAATCCCCACCAGGATATCCAGTGCATCTGCGACGCGAAAGTCCGCTCCTTCTCCCAAGGCCCTCTTGGCTTCGCGGACGGCAAAGAGTATCTCGTTCTTGTTATCCATAGCTATCCTTCAGGAAGCCGGAGGCTCCGCCCACGGCCACACTAAACTCCTATAATTAACGAGCACCAAGCATAAGAACTTGGCGCGGCTCCGAAAGAGATATATTTACTCATCACTTTTTCGCGGGGAAGAGGAGATAGCCCGCAAGATAATTGGAGGTCAGCCCCTTGAAAGAGATACGTTTACACGGTCGTGGCGGGCAGGGTTCTGTCACTGCGGCCGAGATAATAGCCGTTGCAGCTTTTGCCGATAAGAGGTTCTCCCAGGCATTTCCGGCCTTCGGAGTCGAACGCAGAGGCGCACCGGTAATGGCTTTTGCCAGGATAGCCGATCAGCCCATAAGAGTTCGTAGCCAGATCTACGAGCCCGACTATGTAATCGTGCAGGATGTCACGCTGCTTGATGTGGTTAATGTCGCCAGCGGCCTCAAAGACAGCGGCAAGATAATAGTCAACACCGACAGGCCCGCCGAGAAGCTCAAGCTCAGCACCAAAGCAGAAGTTATCACCATCGATGCCACTAAGATTGCTATGGAGATTCTGGGAAGGCCCATCGTCAATACCACTATGCTTGGAGCCTTCTGCGGAGCCAGCAAAGAGATTGGATTGGATAGCCTGAACAAAGCCATCTCCGAGCGCTTCAAGGGGGAGCTAGGTAAGAAGAACCTGCTCGCCATTAAAACAGCCTACGAGAGGGTCTCTTAATGGATATCAAAGCAGGGAGACTGGTTGATCCGTGCAGCACTCGCCTTACCAAGACTGGTGCCTGGCGGACGTTCGTGCCCGTGTTTGATCAAGATAAGTGCATCAAGTGCAGCCTCTGTGAGATCTACTGCCCCGAGGGCTGCATTCACCAGGTGGATGGGCTCTTTGTGCCCGATCTGGACTACTGCAAGGGTTGCAGCGTGTGCGCCCACGAGTGCCCACGCATGGCGATCTCAATGGTTCTGGAGGAGAAGTAATGAGCCAAATTAATACTGCTAACATGAAAGTCGTGGAGGGCTCTTATGCCGTGGCTCATGCAGTTATGTGCTGCAAGCCTGATGTGATCTCGGCCTACCCCATCACGCCTCAAACTCACATCGTGGAGCACCTCTCCCAGATGGTGGCCAACGGCGAATTGGACAGCGAGTTCTTGACCGTGGATTCCGAGTTCTCGGCTCTGTCCGTGCTGGTTGGTGCCAGCGCCATGGGTGCCAGAAGCTACTCCTCGACCACCAGCCAGGGACTGGCTCTCATGTACGAGGTCCTGTACAACGTTTCCGGCATGAGGATGCCCGTGGTCATGAATGTCGCCAACCGAGCTATGGGCGCGCCTCTGAACATCTGGAACGATCAGCAGGATGCGGTCGGCGCTCGCGATGTAGGATGGCTGCAAATTTACGTCGAGGATGTGCAGGAAGCCGTGGACGCAACGCTGCAGGCCTACAAGATTGCAGAGGACCCGCAGATCAGGATGCCCATCATGGTCTGTATGGACGGATTCGTTCTGACGCATGTCTATGAGCCGGTGGAGCTGCTGGACAAGGAACTGGCATCGCAGTATTTGCCTGCCTTCCAGCCGGAAAAGATTCTGGACCCCGCCAAGCCCATAACCTTCGGAGCCTTTGCCGATCCATCCACCTACACGGAGTTCCGCTATCAGCAGTTCGATGCCCAGTTGAAGTCCATGGCCAAGATCGAGAAGGCGGCCAAGGAGTTCGAGGAGACCTTCGGGAGGCACTACGGCGGGCTGGTTGACAGCTACTTTGCAGACGATGCAGAGGTTGTAATCGTTACGATGGGCTCCGTCATCGGCACCATCAAAGACGCCATCGATGCCATGCGAAAAGAGGGCAAGAAAGTCGGCCTTGTCAAGGTCAGAAGCTATCGTCCCTTCCCGGTACAGGCGCTGCGCCAGGCCCTGAAAGGCGCAAGCGTGATTGCAGTTATTGAGAAAGACGTGTCCATCGGAGCGGAGGCAGGTCTCGTCACTGACCTCAAGTCTGCTTTCTACAACAGCAAGATACGCATGCCCATCATCGGCTTTGCTGCGGGCCTCGGCGGACGCGATATCACGATCAAGGACATCAGAAAGATCGTGGATAAGGCGGAAGCTGCTCGCAAGGGAATCGAATCGGAATTTGAATTCCTGGACTTAAGAACGGAGATCCTTTAGGAGGAGAAAATAATGGAAAAATCTTTGCTTGCCCCAGGACACAGGGCCTGCGCCGGGTGCGCCATGCCCACGACCATAAGGCTCGTTTTGGATGCGGCAGGCCCCAATACCATCGTGGTCTCGCCCACGGGCTGCCTGGAGGTTACCACTACCCCCTTCCCGGAGAGCTCCTGGTGTGTTCCATGGATTCACTCCCTGTTCGAGAATGCCTCAGCCGTCGCCTCTGGCGTTGAGGTAATGCTCAAGCGCCAGAAAAAGGACACCAACGTCGTCATCATCGGCGGAGACGGCAGCACATTCGATATCGGCATGGGCTGCAACTCCGGCATGTTCGAGCGCGGCCACAAGATCCTGTATGTCTGCTACGACAATGAGGCTTACATGAACACGGGCGTGCAGCGCAGCGGTTCCACACCCTTCTGCGCCCAGACCACCACCACGCCGCCCGGCTCCAGGTCCAAGGGCAATCCCCGGCCCAAGAAGGACATGCCAGCCATCGCTTTGGCTCATAAGGTGCCCTACGTAGCAACGGCGTCCGTGGCCTATCCCGTGGATCTGCGCAAAAAGGTTAAGGCGGCTTTGCAGGTAGACGGGCCTTCCTACATTCAGGTCAATGCTCCCTGCATCACCGGATGGTCCTTTGATGCCGGAACCATGATCGAGTTATCGAGGCTTGCTGTGGAAACCGGCCTGTGGCCGCTGGCGGAATGGGTCAATGGAGAGCTGGCGGGCGTCAAGAAGATCAGAAGGCCAAAGCCCGTCAAGGATTATCTGGAGATTCAGGGCCGCTACAAGCATCTCTTCAAGAAGAACGACTGCGGAGATCAGCTTGCCAAGATTCAGGCCATCGCGGATGCGAACATGGCCAAGTACAAGCTGGTTGACTGAATATGTATGTAGGCCGCATAGTTTGTGTTGGCCGAAGCGAAGGAAGGAGCTGGGTGGCCTACCGGGTCTCCTCCCGCTCTTTTCCCAACCGCCGGGCCGAGATTCGGGGTCAGAGCGTCCTCGTCCAGCCTCTGAACGCGGCTGATCTGGCCAAGAATCCTTACATCGCTTACAACTGTATTCGTGTCCTGGATGACGCTGCCGTAGTGGCCAACGGCACCCATGCGGACTCAATTATAGAAAAGATCGAGGACGGCATGAGGCCATTGGATGCCATCTCGCTCTGCCTGACGACCCTTGGCTACGAGCGGGATGAGCTGGACACGCCGCGCATTGCAGGAGCCGTTTGGGGCGACTGTGGGTGGCTTGGCATCGCTAAAAAGGACGAGATGCGCGTGCAGGAGTTCAAGCTTGAAGACGGTCAGGCCTGCATGGTCGCGACTTACGAGAAGACCGGCTTTGAGCCCATTAATTTAGGCGGCAAAGATCCTGCGGCCATCGCCCGCCAGGAATTCATTCTCTCCTTCGAGAGGCCGGTTTGCGCCGCGGCGGCCCAGGCTCGAATTGCAGGGCTTGTCGAAGGGCCTGCCGGGGAAGCTAAAGGATTTGATCTGGCAATCTATAATCCAATGTAGAGGGATGACATGGAGATTAATGGCGTGCAAATTGACGACACCTTCGCCGAAGGA
>RPOO01000148.1 GCA_003857025.1 Methanothrix sp. | reverse complement strand
ACTTACGAAGGCCTTTTTTACGATTACTATTTCGATACAGGAGCGGCTACCGAATGCAAGAAGCTCTTCTGTCCCTCTTACAGCTATGCCGTATCCCTGGACCCCATCTCCGGCCAGCCGCAGTACTATCTGTCCGTGGGCCTCAACTCAGGAATCACCGATTTCCAACGCAAGAAGCTGAACCTCGTGGTGGTGCTGGATTTCTCCGGATCGATGGGCAGCCCCTTCGATCAGTACTACTATGATCGCTTTGGAAATAAGGTTGAGCAGGAGGCTGACGAATCGGGAAAGACCAAGATGCAGATCGCCGACGAATCCGTTGTCGCGCTTTTGGGCCACCTCAAGCCGGATGACCGCTTCGGTCTCGTCATCTTCAGCGATGATGCATTCCTGGTGGACCCGCTAACCTCCGTCGGCGACAAGGACATTGTGCAGCTGAAGAGCCGCATCATGAATATTCAGGAGACGGACGGGACCAACATGGAGGCGGGAATGCAGGAAGGCACAGCCCTCTTTGACAGGTTCTTGCAAGCCGACAAATCTGAATATGAAAACCGTATCATTTTCCTCACCGATGCCATGCCGAACCTGGGTGAGACGGGGGACTTAGGACTATTCCGCATGTTGGAGGATAACGCGGATCACGGGATTTACACTACCTTCATCGGCATTGGCGTTGACTTCAATACCGAGCTGGTGGAGAACATCACCAAGATCAAGGGAGCAAATTACTACTCCGTCCATTCCGCCAAAGAGTTCAAGGAGCGCATGGACGACGAGTTCGACTACATGGTGACGCCGCTTGTCTTTGATCTGAGGCTGAGGCTGGATGCGCCCGGCTATGAGATCGAGAAGGTTTACGGCTCTCCAGAGGCTGATCAAGCTACAGGTGAGCTGATGAAGATCAATACTCTCTTCCCGTCCAAAGCCGAAGAAGGGCAGGTTAAGGGCGGCGTGGTTTTGGTGAAGCTGAAGAAGCTCTCCTCTCAGGACGGCGAAATGAAGCTTGGTGTGAGCTACCAGGATCGCAGCGGCGTGCAGGACGGCGATGAGGCCCGTGTGCAGTTCGCCGAGACAAAGCCTGACTACTACCAGAATAGCGGCATTCGAAAGGCGATCTTGCTCTCGCGCTACGCGGATCTGCTCAAGAACTGGATGATCGATGAGAGAAAAGCCTCCAAAAAAGGCTGGAAGATCGTGCCGTCTGTGACCTTGACCAACGGAATTGTAATCCCGATTGAGCTGGGCGAGTGGGAGCGCCAATCGATGCCGCTCGCGGTATCGAATGACTACAAGATGCTCTTCAAGCAGTTTGGCGACTACTTCCAGAAAGAAAGCCGGGCTTTGGAAGACAAGGACTTGCAGAAGGAACAGTCTGTGCTTGACAAACTGAGCAGCTACAATGGGCCTTCCGGGAGCTAGAGAGCCGATAGCAGAATATCCACAGTAGTATGTCGGATGTATTGCGTCGGCATAAGATAAAAGCAATTGAGTGGACGAGAACGGCCAAAGGGTTGAGACGAAAAGGCCTGGGAAATAGCCAGGCCTTTTCTAGACTTTTTCCAGATCTTTTTTGCAGTAATCTACGATGCAGAGATTTCAATTACAAAAAATAGAACATTGCCAAGCTATGCAGAGCGCATTACCATGGCCGAGCTTAATGAGGCCAAAGGCGCACCTGTGGTTTGCAGACGACGTTAGCTGCCATCGAAGGAAAAAACCAAATAGCTTGTCGATCCACATTAAGGATGAGTATGAAGCTGAAAGTCAAGATCACAGGCCCCAAAGTGCATGATGTAGGTTACAGATACTTCCTGATGAGCAATGCCATAGACCTTGGCCTCAAAGGTTTCCATGCCCGCAATCGAATGAGCGAGAAGGAGCAAGAAGTAATAGCCCTGGTCGAAGGCGACGAGGAAGCAATTGCAGACTTCAGGAAGCTAGTGAAGACCAATAAGCCCGAATACTCCGATGTATCTGAAGTGGCATTAGAAGATTATCATGGAGATATAATGCGCACCGGCGAATATGCTCAAGTCAGCTCAGCCCAACAGCTAAACAAGGCGATTCCATTACTCTTGGATATTCGAAATGATATGAAAGCAGTGCGCAAAACCACCGATGAGACGCTGAGTGAGATCAAAGCGGTGCGAAAGAACACGGACATGATTCCTCAGATTAGCGAAGACATCAAAGCGGTGCGAAAGAACACGGACATGATTCCTCAGATTAGCGAAGACATCAAAGCAGTGCGAAAAACCGGCGATGAGACGCTCGGCGAGATCAAAGGCTTGAGGGAAGACATTCAGCCGGGATATGCGCTTCAATTCAGACAGGTCCAATCTGACGTTCGGGCGATGAAGGGCCGATTGGGCATGCAGTGATCTTGCCGCTGGGCTGGAAAGAGGCAAATGCCGTTGTGCTGATGGCCGTTTTGGCAGCGAAATCTATTTTTTCGACGGATTGTGCAGATTTGGATTTAGGCTCGGTTGACCGTGGAAGAAGGGACTTGATGTCCAATCATCCTGAATCAGATGACAGGAGCGTAAAATACCTCTTTATTATCTCTTTGTTCTGTGGCGGCAGGCTCTCGATGTACAGCTCTGAAGAAACCGCTGCTGCCTCTCCTCCCTGAGACTGTTGGAAGGTACGTTCAATCGGCAACGTGTTCCTCGCTATGGACCCCGCTCCGATTCCCGGGTAAAGCGTAAGGTCCAGCTTGTTCTCGCTCAGCACTGCCAGAGATGGCTTGCCGTAAAGGTTTCCGGTCAGATTTGTCCCCGCGGATTGTTGCGTTTTCTCTTCTTCCGACGCGCCCAAAACCTTGTCTCTCAAGTCCGCCAGAGACTGAAAATCCGCAGGAGTAATATCTGCACTGATTTGGCTTTGGGCGATTAAGATTGTAATGCATAGCAATAGCCCTGCGGCAACGGCTCGCTTGGTTATCTGTTTTTGGTTCAAGATCTGTGCGGGCTTGATCTGGGATAAGCTCGCCTTCATCTCTCTTGCCAGGTTTTGCATGGGCAGGGAATCGACATCGCGATTATCATAAGCCGTCTTGGCCTGCTCGGAAAGCTGTCCTCCCAGCAAGGAGAAAAAATTGGGCCGTTTGCGCTTGCTGATGATCTTTGCCGCTGCAATTCCCAATGCTATGCAAAATAGTGCAGGCAATGCCGTGATGATCAGGTCATCCTGCCAGTAAAAATGCATGAAAGCGGGCAGACCGAGCAGCTCAAATACGGCATAGGCCGCGATGGACAGAATTATTGCATTCAAGATCCAGATCAATCGTAGATGCTTGCGGTATGCCTCCCTAAGGAGACTCAAAGGAGCAAGGAACTCATAGGACCCGTTCACAATAATTATTCTGTGGGTCTGAATAAATAGTTTCCGGATTGGAGACTTCGAGGGCGGCAAATTTGAAGCTGAAATGAGTTTATGCCTCAAAACTTTCGTAGGGATTTTTGGCCAATTAATAGCGATTTTTGAGCAATCTCAAAATATTGATGAGAATGGCTTGGCCGGGTGGATTTCCATGGACTGGATGAGCGCTCAAATGCGGCTTGGTCGAATTGCTGTCGGGCTTATAGAGGATCGGGTTGGGCACATTAACCTGGTTGTCGGCTCCTGAGGGCTTAGATTCTCGCTCGTCGGCCCTCGTTGCGATTGTGCGTGCTCTTCTGGTGGTCACTCGCGGGCGGGAACATCTGCAGGCTTCGTCCTGGAATAGATGCTACTTAAGGGGCGTGATGCCTTCAGGGGAATCCGGTCGAGCGTGAATCACCTGTGATCGAGCAGGCTGGCCGGGCCTTGCTCGTTGGCAGCTCCGGGGATATGACAAAATCACTGCTAATGTCCCTCGAAATCTGCCTGATGCCTGGAGTAACCATAACAAAGTCGTCTACCAGGCAAACTTGAATTTTAAAACGGCTGCGCCTTATCTGGATCTGCTATTACAAAGCTCGAGGATTGATACATTCTGACTGAAGGCGCCCCTAAGCACTTGAACCTAAAGCTCAATAGATCATAAAATTTAAAAGCCAAAGTCTCTATATACTATCGTGTAGTAGTATATTGGTTAACTTAAAAACTCTAAGATGCTCAATCTAGGCCTAAGGATGTTCTGCTTTGTCAGAAGGATATCAATTTGGCCTCTCAAAAATTGGTTCAATGGAATAAGAGCAACTTTGAAATTTGTTCACTAAGGGGTAAATTAGCATGTTTGAAAAAATTTTGGTTCCCACGGATTTCTCGAAAGATGCCAAAAAGGTTGTTGAGTGCATTGGCGATATCCCAGGAGTTAAGGAAGTCGTGCTGCTATATGTCGTTGCCAGGGATCCTCTGGCTAGGGTCTGGGACCCAGTAGCAGAGACCAGGGATGCAGAGAAGAGGCTGCTGAAGGACGAGATGGGCGCGGTCAAAGCTCCAGGGATAAACGTAAAGGTGAAGGCTGTGTCAGTGCTCGAGGGCGAGGTGGCGAGCGCCATTCAAAAGGTCGCGGAGGATGAGAAGGTCTCCCTAGTAGCCATGGGCGCGCGCGGAAAGGGGCAGATCAGGAGCGCTCTCCTGGGAAGCACCTCCAGGGGCATGCTGCGCTTCGGCGATACCCATCTTCTGATCATGCACTACAAGGCTTTGGAGGGCGGAGATATGGTGAAGTTCTGCGACAGGGTATTCGCCAAGGTGCTATTCCCGACCGACTTCTCACAGCCAGCAGAGGCAGCCCTCTCCTTCCTAAAGGATATTGGCGGGATAGGAGAGCTAATACTGCTGAACGCAGTCTCCAAAGGCGAGACCGATGAGCAGATCGAAGCCTATGTCGCCGATGCGACTGCGAAGATCAATGAGATTGCTAGGGATCTTGGCAAAGGAGGCATGAAGGTTACTTCCAAGGTTGTGGTGGGCCATCCGGTAGAGGTAATCTCAGCTGAGGCAGAAAAAGAGGACGTCTCCCTCATTGCGTTGAGCTCCCAGGGCGCATTGGCCATAAAGAGGGGTAGGATTGGAAGCACTGCCTATGATGTGGCCAACTCGTCAACTAGGCCGGTTCTTATCCTAAGGAGATCAAAGATCGCGCTTTATTAGTAAATTAGTAAGATAGTGGTTTACTTGCTACGAAATTGAAATAGATGTGAGGCTTATGTCTCTCATCTTTTTGCGGCCAAATTCATAATCGAGAATACTTAAATAGAACTTTTTGGGGTTTTAATGGAGTGATTAGGTTGACAAACAGTAACGAATTAGAAAATATGGGGAAGGCAATAACTAAAATCAGTGAACCAAAAACCTGTATTGCTGTGCCAGTGACTTCTTCCCATGCCCCTGAAAGAGCAGGGCTTCCTACATCATCGATCTAACTTGCTTTGAATCGTTTGCTTAAAGTAGGGGTCGGATCTCGATAGGCACCCCTCCTCAGTCCGAGGGTGCGAATATTCAGGCTGGCATTGATGTCTCTGTCCATCTCCAAACCACAATTAGGGCATCGATGGACTCTTTCCGCCAGCGTCTTTGGAACAATTATACCACACTCGGAGCATTTCTGCGAAGTGTATCTCGCATCTACCAGTTCTACAATTTTGCCAGCCTTTGCAGCTTTGCTTTGATTGAACTGGATTAGTATTCATGGTAAGCCTATTGGATTTAACATACCAGGAGACGGGCTAAGAGATGGACCACAAGTCAGGCGGGATGCGGAGGTGATGCGAGGTTAAAGATCAAGATAGCTCCTCAAGAGCCTCCTCGATCTTCGGCAGCATCGAGCGCAGGAAATAGCGGCCCGGCTTGTCACGTATCCCCGTGTTCATTGCCTGGATGCCGACCTCCCCCAGCCTTCTGCCGATGAGCCGGGAGGACATGTCCAGCGATTTTTCCAAATCGGAGGGCAGGGGCTGTACGCCGCTCTACTGCATTTCCTTCAGGGCGAGGAGAATTTTCTTTGTCTCTTCTTGCTCCCTGGATGCTTTAATCGAGTGGTGCAGCTTTCTTTGCGCTGCTATTTGGGCCGGTGGGCCATTCCGCCCTTCATTCTTTTTATGCTCTTGAATCGGCGTGCTCTGGCCATGAAACTCTGCCTCGTGCTGCCTGAATCTCACTTCCAGGTCCTCGAAGCTGATTTGGCTTTCGTTCATTTTGTAGTATGATTCGAGCGCACTTCTCAGCTCCTCGGCCAGGGTGTGCCCGGCAGCCTCGGCCCGCTCCTCGGCTATTGCCCGCAATTGCGGTGGCAGGCGCAGGGTGGTATTTTCCAGCGTCATTTTGCTCTCCGTAAAATGCAATTGCGTTCTCTAAGCTTAAGGGCATTGATGGAAAAAAAAGATAGCGGTCTTGGCGAACAGGTTTTTGATATCGAAGACGGAAAGCTTCATCTTTTTATCCGTATATTTAAATATTGGTACGTACCAGTATGCCTCAAGTGAGTAAGTCCCTCTCGAAAGGATGATGCTGCTTATTAGCAGGTGGGACGATTAGAGAGGGGTTCACTAAAATCATTTTCGTTGGGATTCAAGAATTCAGGCCGATTATATTGCTCTTACAGGCTTCTCATAATTGTGCATGTAATTTGCAGACCGAATGTCCTATAAATTATTTTTAACTCATAAAACGGATATGGGCGCAGATGTTGGCATTGTTGGCAGCGTAGGTAAGGTAGTTGGTGCCAAGCTTACCCGAAATGAGATTGACCAGATCAGCAGGCTCATTGAAGCTGGACTCTATCTCAACCCATCAGACTTCATCCGTGAAGCTGTTAGAGAAAAGCTGGCTGCCATCAAGGTCATCGAATACCGGGATGTAGATTATGAGACCGCTAAGAAAGAGGTAGCCGGATATTTTCAGATGAAAGGCGAAGCATACGCTTCGGATGCCAGCACCGATCTACAGTTGGATTACGAGCTGGTATGCAAGATCATGGATGACCTGGAGAAGGAAGGCAAGATGGAGGCCATTTAAGTGAAGGGCTATGAGGTTGGCGACTCAATCCACGGTCACAGGATTATTGCAGAGGCCAGAAAGGTAGGAGATCCTGTGGTCATAGTTAAAAGTGCCAGGCACAAAGCGCAGAGAATAGTCCTGACCGAAAATGCCCTCGCAATAATCGATAGAAAGGGCCGATGGTGCGGCCAACCATAAAAATTTGGTTTAATTGAATTTGCTGGCGAATCGATAAGGTTCTATTTTGCCATTGCCAAAGCATATACTTGTGCTTATCGACCCTGAACTATGGCAAGAGCCGCTTGAGATGGATCTTCTTGCGCTTGAGCAGCTCACTAGCCGGTTTCCGATATTCATTCATCCCGCTTCCTCCGATCCCGCCTCGCTGGTGGCTGCACGCGGTGCCTTCGATGCCAGGCTTGCCGCCCTAACCTTCGCTTCGACTTTGGTCTTGGCCCAGACAAAGTGCTCCTGGTAACCTTCCCGGCTTGTGACCAGCCCCTCGACCTCCAGAGGCAGCCAGCGGAGGGAGACCTCCACGTTCTGCACCCTGCAGTCGAGGAGCATGATCTCCACCTTGAAGGGCCGCAAGCCGGATAGGAGCTGCTCGCCGAACGGGTCCATGTCGTAGAACACCAGCTCTGCAGCATCATCAGGGTTCTACGCGCTAGTTTCATGGTTAGCATGCGGAAATAATATTCCAGAAGACCAATACAAATAAGCTTGGCTGGAACTTATTTTATTCGGAGGATTATTATATAAAAATACTTAAATTTTAGACAGTCCGCTCTAGTACATCTGGGCTTAAATAAGCCCAATTTTAAGCAGTAAGTGCTCTCCCTCGATATGTCCATTTGAACGGTTTTGCCATTGTCTGGTTGAAGTACTCGACAAACGCCAAAACTTTTGCGT
>RPOO01000147.1 GCA_003857025.1 Methanothrix sp. | reverse complement strand
TCGGGTATGACGGCCCGGTACGCGAAACGAACTCCTCCGCATTTCAGGAGGTAATCTCCGAGCCGGACCTCTCCCGTTTGCCGGTTTTGACTCACTTTCAGGGAGACGGCGGGCCGTACATCACATCCGCCGTGGTCGTGACAAAGCTCGGCGAGCGAGTCAACGCCTGCGTGCACCGCCTCATGGTTCTTGGGAAAGATCGTCTGGCGGCGCGGCTCGTGCCCGGCAGGCATACTCATCAGCTCTGCCAGGTCGCGTTGGCCGAAGGCCGGGAGCTGCCCGTGGCCATCGCCATCGGCGTCGATCCCGTGGTGCTCATCGCCGCGTCCACCCGAACCCCTCCGGACAAGGAGTTCCAATATGCTGCCGCCCTGCGGGGGAGCCCGGTGGAGCTGGTGCGCCTGGAGAACGGCGTTCCCGTGCCTCATGCCGAGATTGTGCTGGAGGGCTACATCACCGGCGAGCGGGCCAGCGAGGGGCCGTTTGTGGACATCACCGGCACCTGCGATCTGGTCCGCCAGGAGCCGGTCATTCGGCTTACGAAGATGATGACCCGCGAAAGTCCCATCTACCACGCCCTTCTGCCCGGTGGCGGCGAGCACAAGATGCTAATGGGCGTGCCCTACGAGCCGCTGATTTACAAAGCGGTATCCAAGGTAGCAAAGGTGAAGGACGTCATCCTGACGGAAGGCGGATGCAACTACTTCCACGCCGTGGTTCAGATCGAGAAGGAGACGGAAGAGGACGCCAAGCGAGCCATCGAGGCCGCATTCCAGGCGCACGGATCGATGAAACACGTGATGGTAGTTGATACTGACATCGATATCTATGACCCGCGAGACCTGGAGTTTGCCCTGGCCACGCGCATGCGCGCCGACGAGGACATCGTGATGCACGCGAACGTACGGGGAAGCACTCTCGATCCGCGCAGCGTGAACGGCATCACGACCAAAGTGGGCGTGGACGCCACAGCGAGGCTTGACCGGCTCTGGAAGTTCCAAAGGGTGACTCCCAAAGGGACAGGGTAAAAAGAAATTGCCTTGGGACCGCTGCTTGTGAAGGCCACACTCAAATAGCCCGCCGCGATTGCTCCGCCAGCTTGAGCCTCAGAATCAATCAGCCAATCAATCTAAATCTCCAGATAGAGACGGATGCTGTAGATGGTGCCCACTCCCAGCATCACCGAGAGGGCCAGAGCGATGACCTGAAACATAATCTCACTCATTTTATCACATCAATCCTTGTATACCCTTTGTGCTCTTTATGACGCAAGTTATGATTCACATCACGAATCAAATTATGCATCTCATCATGCATCTCTTTTTCGGCCTTCTTCTCCGATCTTGCCTCAGCCGGCCCCAGCACTTGAGCGGATTTGACGCCTGTGATTATGGCCATCAGCCGCACCTTTCCCTCGAACTCCGGCTTGATCCTGGCCCCCCAGATCACATTTGCCGCTGCATCCAGCTCTTGAGTGAGAGCACCGGCGATGGCCGCCGCCTCTTTTAGCGTCAGATCGGGGCCGCCGGTCATGTGCAGGAGGCAGGCTTTTGCGCCGCGATAATCCACATCCAGCAGCGGATTTTTCAGGGCAGAGCGCACGATCTTGTCCGGGCTGTTCCTCATGCTCCCCTCGCCTACGAACATGAAGGACGCGCCGCCCGTTCTCATAATGGTGCGAACATCAGCATAATCCAGATTGATAAGCGAGGGACTGGTCAATGTCTCGACGATACCGCGAATGATCTCGGCGATCATCTGGTCGACGACGCAAAAAGACTGCTCCAGCGGAAGGTTTGGTGCGCAGTCCAGCAGCCGGTTATTGTCAATGACGATCAAGGTGTCTGCAAAGGCGCGCAGCTTCTGCAGCCCTTCCTCTGCGGCCAGAACCCTGCCCCTTTCGAGATGGAAGGGCGTTGTCACCATGCAGACTACGATAGCGCCCTTCTCCTTCGCCGCCTTGGCCACTACCGGCGCAGATCCCGTGCCCGTGCCGCCGCCCATTCCCGCAGTCACAAAGACCATGTCGGCACCTCTCAGCATTTCATCCAGAACAGGTTGGGCCTCCACTGCCGCCTTTCTGCCCATCTCCGGGTCTCCACCTGCGCCAAGGCCGCGGGTAAGTTTTCCTCCGATCAGGATCTTCCTGTCCGCCTGAGTCGTCTTCAGGTGCTGGTTATCCGTATTGATGGCCACGGTGGTTGCACCGTCCAGCCCGATCTTGGCCAGGCGGCTCACTGTGTTGTTGCCCGCGCCTCCGCAGCCCACCACTATGATCCTGGGCATGCCGAAGCTCTCGTCACCTTCCTCTAAAAGACTGAAAGACTCCCGTAAAATCGATTCCATCCCTACTTCCCCCTTCAACTATTGCTGCATCCCTCTTATTGCGCCCTGCTGCTACCCAGGACTTGCCATGATACTTGTGATAATTATAGACAATGAATGCTAATCATAGTAATTAAGAGTTTCCAGAATTATATGATGAATATGATGACGGCGCGATATGATGACCGCGTTTCTTTTGGATTTAGGAATTTGGAAGCGCGACCTCTTTTGAAGGCCACTTTAACAAAAAAAGATGCAAATGCAGCGCACCTAAACCGCGCTGCACCCCCGCTCCTTCGTGCGCACCCGCACCACGTCCTCCACCGGATAGACGAATATCTTGCCGTCACCGGCCTCGCCTGTCTGTGCCACTTCGCAGATCAGATCGATGACCCTTTCGGAGTTGGCATCATCCACTACCAGCTCAAGCTTCACTTTCGGCAGGAACTCCACCCGGTAGTCACCGGCGCGCCACTGCAAGGCAATTCCCTTCTGTCGGCCCCGGCCTTTGACTTCAGTTACCGTCATCCCGGAGAAGCCGGCCTTGTCCAGCTTCTCGCGGAGCAGATGCAGCTTCTCTGGCCGAACTATTGCTTCAATCTTTTTCATCGTTTGACCTCACATGTATGCGCCTTCGCCATGCTGGCTGATGTCAAGACCCACGGATTCTTCCTCATCCCGCACCCGCAGGCCCATGAAGGCATCGATGACCTTGGCCAGGCCATAGGTGACGAAGAAAGAGTAGATCCAGGTGACTGCGATGGCAATGACCTGCACCGTGACCTGGTGAGAGTTCCCGGCAATGAGCCCCGCCGCGCCGATGGAGGCGAAGATGCCCGTAGCCAGAACGCCCCAGGTGCTGCCGATGCCGTGGCAGGCCAGGACATCCAGCGAGTCGTCAACCTTCTTGCTGCCCCGCACCAGCAGGATAGCGTAGTAGCCTGCAATGGCCGCGATGACGCCGATGGGAATCGCAGCCAATGGAGTTACGAAGCCCGCGGCGGGCGTGATGGCCGCCAGGCCCGCGACGGCTCCCGTGACGATGCCCAGCGCCGAAGGCGCTCTCTGCCTCCAGGAAAGGAGCATCCAGGTGGTGGCTGCAGCCGCGGCTGAGGTGTTAGTAGTAACGAACGCGTTGGCGGCAATGCCGTTAGCCGCGAGAGCAGAGCCCGCATTGAAGCCGAACCAGCCAAACCAGAGCAGCGCCGCGCCGATGACCGTAGTGGGAATGTTATGCGGCTCCATCGGATCGGTGCCAAAGCCCTTGCGCGCCCCGATAACCATGGCAATGGCCATAGCCGACACTCCGGCGCTGATGTGCACCACGATGCCGCCCGCAAAGTCGAGAACCCCCATCTGCTGCAGCCAGCCGCCGCCCCAGACCCAGTGGGCAATCGGGTCGTAGACCAGCGTCGCCCAGGCCAAAGAGAAGACGAGGAAGGAGCTGAACTTGATGCGCTCCACGTAGCTGCCCGTGATCAGAGAAACGGTTATGACGGCAAACATGGACTGGTAGACCATGAAAGTCAGGCTGGGGATGGTGAGCCCTTCTTTCACATCCATGCCGACGCCGTTGAGGCCCAGAAACTCCAGGCCGCCGATGAGGCCGGAGATGTCCTTTCCAAAGACCAGAGTATAACCGTACAAGATCCACTGCAAACTTATGATGCCCATAATGGCAAAGCTGAAGATGATCGTTGAGATGGCATTCTTCTTACGGACCATGCCGCCGTAGAAGAGCCCGACGCCGGGAATCATGATGAGCACTAAGGCTGCGCTGATCAGGACCCAGGCGTTGTCTGCAGCATTTATCGTTCCGCTATCTGCAGACCCCGTCCCCGTCAGGACAACCAACAGCACAGCTAATAATAGTAATGAACAGATTGCACGCATGTTACCACCAATTGATAAGATAAAAACTGAATTAATAAGCGTATTTAGGAAAAGGTATGCACAGTTCATATCATGTGTGAAAAGATCATACTAGATCCCAATGGATCGAGAGACAAAATTCGAAAAATTTCTGCATTGATTCTCGCTGATCAACGAATGCATTATGAAAGAATCTTTAAAAAAACTTTGGCTAAAAATTAATAATACAAATCAAAAAGCATTGCAATTCATCATTCCATCCAGGGAGCATATGCTGCCCGTGCAGCTCATATTTATTGGACGAACAGATAGCGATTAATTCACATGCCCGGGCAAAAACATACAGTTCTATTTCAATATGATGCAGTGATGATCTTTTCATAAGTAGTATGATAATATTTTAACAAAGTTTTTATAGCATCCACGGCCCGTCATCCTTCCATTAAGGATCGTGGTAGAGCATGAAAATTATAAAGTTTGCAACCATCGCAGCAAATGCTTTCATATTACTGCTGCTATTAGCAACTATGGCAATGGCAGGAGATCCGAACGGCTCGGCTACTTACACGGAGGACGTAGCCGGGCTGAAGATCGCCACAAACTTCGCATGGACCCTTGTTGCGGCCTTCCTGGTGTTCTTCATGCAGGCTGGCTTCGCGCTGCTCGGTGCCGGTGCGTTGCGGGTGAAGAATACGGTGAACTACTTTGCCAAGAGCTACATGGACTTCTCCATCGGTGCTCTGGCATACTGGGCAGTGGGCTTTGCCCTCATGTTCGGAGGATCCAAGCTCTACGCGGGCCTAGAAGACGGAAACAGCATCATTGGATGGAGCGGTTGGTTCCTAACCGGGAACGCATATGACGTCTCAACCATGATGTTCTGGATGTTCCAGGTGGTCTTCGCAGCAACCGCCGCCACAATCGTGGCCGGTGCATGCGCCGAGAGGCTCAAGCTCCAGGCGTACTTGATCTACAGCGGCATAGTTACTGCTATCATCTACAGCATCTATGGCCATTGGGTTTGGGGCGGCGGCTGGCTGGCAACTCTGCCCTTCGGCGTGGGTGCCAGGGACTTTGCAGGCTCCGGCGTTGTGCACGCTATCGGCGGACTTGTCTCCTTAGCGGCCATCATGCTCCTGGGCCCCAGGATCGGCAAATTCAACAAAGACGGCACACCCAACGCCATACCCGGCCACGATGTGGGCTACATAGTCCTGGGCACATTTGTGCTCTTCTTCGGATGGTTCGGGTTCAACCCCGGCTCGACGCTGGCTGCAACGGACCTTCGCATATCCGTAATTGCGGTCAACACATTCCTGGCGGGAGCCGCCGGTGCAGTGCTCGTATGCTACTGGACGTTCCTGAAAACAGGGAAAGTGGACATTGCGCTGACATGCAACGGCGCGCTGGCAGGTCTGGTGGGAGTGACGGCCCCCTGTGCCTACATACCAACGTGGTCGGCTGTCGTGATTGGAGTTGTGTCCGGATTCATCGTGATGTACGGCATCAAGTTCAATGACTGGGTCCTTAAAGTCGATGACCCTGTAGGCGCTGTGGCAGTACACGGCTATAACGGTCTATGGGGACTGCTGGCAGTGGGCATATTCGCAGATGGGACCTATGGTGGTGTCAGCGGTCTGATTGCGGGCAACACCGGGCAGATGATGGCTCAGATAATTGACGCCGCGACTGTGGCTGTCTGGGCCTTTGGAACTGGCTATATCCTGTTTGCTTTGATCAAACACACGATTGGACTGCGGGTGCCAAGAGAAGAAGAGCTGACTGGATTGGATATAGGTGAGCATGGATATTCCGCCTATCCGGAGTTCGTGACTCAGGAGCCCGGCGAAGGTCTGATGACCGCAGGGGTCTCTCAAGCTCCGGATAATTCTGCAGAACGGGTGAGAACATGAAGATGATCCAGGCAATAATCAGACCTTCCAAGGTCGAAGATGTGAAAAGATCCCTTGAGGAGTCAGGCTACACAAGCCTCACCTCCATCGAGGTTAAAGGACGGGGACGCCAAAAAGGCATAACCCAGATGTGGCGCGGCGAAGAATACAAAGTTGACATGCTGCCAAAGGTGAAGGTGGAAGTTGTGGTCTCGAATGAGAAGGAGGCAGAGGTCACGGAGATCATCAGAAAAGCTGCCTACACCGGGAATATCGGCGACGGCAAGATCTTCGTCCTGCCTGTGGAAAAGACCATTCGCATCAGAACGGGCGAGATGGACGGCAAGGCACTTTAGCCGTCATTTTTTCTTTTTGGACGTTTCGGCATCTGATACCGAAGTGAAGACAGATGCCCTTTTTTGTTCCATTGATAGACTCCGCAACAGTCGTTGATTGCCTTACAATCGGGGAAGCGCAAACGACTGCAATAGCTGGGTCTGTCATGACGATGGAGATAACTGATGGAGCCGTAGTCGCATCATATGGATGAATCGAGCCTTTATTTTTTTATTTTTTAAGTTCATTCGAGATCTGAGCGTCGCTCGCGGATGGCAAGCGACTCGAACATCCGGAGTGATTCCACGAAAGTAACAACCGGAGAGGCCCGGGCGACGGAAATAACCTGGGAAGCATTGCGATTTCGCGATCGGCACAAGTATTAATCAATATTATCCTTTGTCTGCCGCCCTGCAGATTTCATCTAATTTAGGAGATCTTTGGACCATATTGCTTTTTATTATATGCATGTATATGTTCTACCAAAACCGATCTGGACAGATGTGTACACCGGAAGTGTCTATTAATATTAGTAGATACTCCTTGGGAAATTGGAGAGTATTATGAGACTTAGAGTCGTCAGCTCAAAAAATGAGATCCAGAATCTCAATCCAAATGAAAAAATGATTCACCTCGCATTCCGCGCCAGCAACGTCGATTACCTGAACCTTATGCAAAGATGTCCAAGGCTGCGAATGATCCAGGTGCCGCCTTCCTATCGCAAGACCATGTCCAACGCCATCGAAGTATTCATGGAGATGCAGGGCATAGAGATGCTGGAAGGGGATGTTTGGGGCCACAGAAAGGATCTGGATGAGTACTTCACCGTTGAGGATGCCACTGTAGAGGAGATTCGCACCCTCGCCGAGAGCGGCATTGCCGTTGAAGATGTGGCCAATCAGGTCCAGAAGAAGGCTCGGCTCGGAACCGACCTCATCAAGTACATCGCCAAGACTAAGATCGTTGCTTGAAGCTGAAAATCTGTAGAATCAGCAACAACGTTTATCTTTTTCTTTGAGATTCAACTGCGTTTACCTAAGTTAGCATCTTCTCACTTCCCGCGATCCTCGATCCTCCTATCTGCACTTCTCGCGATTTACCTTTGTCTTTGAACGGATGCGTTCAAATCGATGGGAGACGATGGGAAACGATGTAGAGAATACGAAGAATATGAAGACTATGAAGAAGGCCACGAGATTATATTATAATTAAAGAATAATGCGAGGCTGCTCGCATCTTACGGGTCCGGCCTCGCATCGCTTTTCATGATAGCCTCGGGGTGCAGGGGTAGCGTAGACCTATGACTTCAGTCATAGGAGGAGCGTACCCCGCTGTTGCAGCATACAGATAACTATTTATACATTGAAGATTATCTTCAATGGAATGCTTCAAACCTTGATGGTAAAACTCGATCCCT
>RPOO01000146.1 GCA_003857025.1 Methanothrix sp. | reverse complement strand
TGAGTGGGATCGCCTTTTGGAGAGTTATTCGAAATCCTCCTAAGAATTCGAGCTTATGCAATTAATTACATTGGGAGTGCGGAGGGTCACGAATACCTCGACCTTCAGGTCGGAGATGAAGTGAACTCTCGCCCGGTTTTCATGCTTTATTGAATTGACTAACAGGGACTCTCTGGTTGTCTATTGAAGAATTCCGATCATTCTGACCCTGTGATTTGGACATGTGTAGTCCTGAAATTATTTCGCGTCCGTCCTAGTTTTATTGTGTTTGAATTATTCATATAATTTTACAACCCAAACAGTCTATGGCCAATTGCGAAATAAGCTTCCAAAGGCATTTTTCGCCTGAAAGCCTTTTCTGGAGTCTCCAGGCTTTGGAAATTCAAGCTTCCATGAGGTCTATCGTTATACCAAGTGATAAACTCCTCGAATGAACGAAATGCTGACCTGTGCTTGACGTATTCTCCGAAAAACCGTTCTAGCTTTCCGTTCGTCTGAGGATGCTTCACTATGGCTAATATTGGCTTGATGCCATATTTTTTGAGGTGATCTTTGAATTCACTGTTTCAGCTTCCGTCGTCGTGGATTCTGTGGGCTCCAAACTCGCTTCCGTGATCGAGTATCAACTCCCTCATGGGACAAAGCCACCAAAATTTATTCACCAGTTGATCGATTATCAGCATTTTGTTCTCTGTATTGATCTCAATGAACTCTCCGCCAGCCAGCACCGTCCTGGATGCGTCATCAAGAATTACGCAAACCTTGACATCAGTCCCATCCTATTCATGCCAGTCGATATGCCGAGCCGACCGGCTGTGCTTTCGTTCATAACGAACCCACTTCCGACGCTTCTGTTTCTTTAGATCTTCCTGGGCCAAACCTTCCGCTTTCAGGTACATATGCATGCGATTAAGTGATCTGCAGATCTTAAATTGCTTCTGAATCACAGTCTCCAGCATTCGCGCTCCAAAACGGTAGCGAGCGTGGTGTCTATTGCCATGAGGAATCGCTATTAAACGGAGCTATATGCTTGAATCATGATGAGCGTAGGATGATATAGTCTGTATCCGGCTCGTACAAATGCAATTTTTCCAGTCTATGACATTCTATGAAAATCGTAATGAAACGTCACATACAAAATTTATTTACTTTCGAACATAGTAGTGTTATTCACAATTCGGAGGGGTTCCGAATTAAGTTGTAAGGAGATGAAAGAAAATGGCAACTGAAGTAGAATCGGCGGCTCTAAAGAGCATAGCAGCACAATTGCGTACTGAAGCAGACAGAGTGGAAGCACGTGCCCAAAAGATTGCGGTTGGTGGAGCTGGAGCTCTAAAGGCAGCGGAAGGAGTTGTGCCTGCCGGATGCGTCTTGATTTACGGTCAATGCATATATCTGCAGCCGCTGTAACTCAAGCTCGGTGCGCTCTGTAAATTATCCTCTGTTCATTCAGAGGATAATTTATGGAGCAAATTTTAATTTATTTCTATTGTTGAAATGAGTAAATGTGCGAAAAATTAGCTTGGAGGGCAGACTATGACAGAGACGGTGTATAGCTCATTGATTTATCCTCGCCTCAAAGATAGAGTCAAGCTCAGGAAACATAAAGACTATGTGCTTGTGTACGACTTGAAAATTGCGCTCCACGACCTTATTCATCCCTCTCAAGCAATATTCTTGGCTTTATGTTCCGGTGGGCTCTCGATTCAGCAGATAGAGTACTTGGTTGGAGAGACGTATCGGCTTTCGCCTGAGGAGACGAAGAAGCTTATTGAAACATATCTTAAGCGGTCTATGCCCTTTTTGGACCTTCTCGATAATCCAGACCCAATTGCATCCATACGGTATGACGTGAAACAATTTTTTTACAATATCGACAGTGAAAAATGGTACAGTGACTATGACCAACCAGTTCCCGTCCCCATGGGAATAAATTTGATTCCTTCCTACAAGTGCAATTTCAAATGCCGATATTGCTACCAGAATGTATCGAACCATGGTCACGAAAAAATGGACTTGAGCACGTGTATCAGACTTGTGCAGGAGGCTGCAGAATGGGGTGTAGCTTACGTGGGTCTTTCGGGCGGTGAACCAACGTTGTTCGATGGATGGACGATCTTGCTTAAAGAGATCTTGAAGCTGGGCATGAATCCAGTGATTACAACGAACGGCTTCGTGATAGGGAACAATCCAGACATTGCAAAGTACTTGAAGGCGATTGGTCTAAATGAAATCACAGTCAGTCTGGATGCATCTAATCCAAAGCTGCACCATTACATTACCCGTTCATCCAATACATTTTCAAAAGTGATCGATGCTATCATCGCACTCATTGATTCCGATCTAAGAGTTTTGATGAAATGCGTCCTTACTCGCGATAACATGGAGGATATCGGGAACTTAATCGAACTTCTTGTGAAGCTAGGCGTTTCGGAGATCGGCATATCCCGCTGCGAAGCAGGAGCAATAGGTTCATTCGCCAATTTAACACCACCGTTGAGTTCAAGGGAGGTGGATATTGCATGTGAGAACGTAGAAGCAAAACGAGAGAAGTATCGTGGTATTTGCGACATCCACCCCCCCCGAAACATCAAATGCCAGTGGAATGAAAACAGTTGGTATCCTTGTGGTGGCCTATATACAGGGATGGCAATATTACCAACCGGGAAGGTGAGCGTATGCGAAAAACTCGGAGAAGACACACCCTTCATTTACGGAGATGTGTTCAAGAACAGCCTCAGGGAAATATGGAATGGTGTTGACTTTCAAAGGCTCCGCGATCGTGCAACGGATATTAACGTCGTTGATACCAAATGCAGTCAATGTAGTAAGCTCAAGCTTTGTCGAACAAGCTGCTTTGTAGATTCCTTGCAGGCATGTGGGAACTATTTTGCTAAACACCCACTATGCGGTGGACCTTTCAAGGCGCTCAATGGAGGAGAAAAATTCTCCGAACAAGAAGCGAATACATTAGGGAGAAGGCAATGAGTCAAGAAAACGCCCAATCGGGCATGGGGTTTGCATTTTCAGACCATGCCAGAATCACGATGAAAGCTAGTGCTGGTATTTTAACAGACCGGCAAATGGAACTTGTGATTAGAAGCAATTATTCGCAAGACATAGCTCATCAGCAAGATAGCAAGGTCCATTTCGATAATTGTTGCTTTGAAGAGGGAGCTGCATATGTGATGGAGGAGTGGCACAATATAGAAACCGAAATGGATCCTTACTCGGATAATGCATTGATCACTTTTGGACGACTGCTACATACTGTGCAGGATTTTTATTCACATTCCAACTGGGTCGAACTCAATCAATTCGTAAATCCAATCCCTATTTGGGATCTGAATGTTAATTCCTTGCCAGCCGGCATAGTCAGCGGAACATGGGCGATAGGAACTCCGAAGAGATGCAGTGATCAAGCCCCAACGCATAGGCAACTCAATAAAGATGACCTTAATTCTGAAGAGGGTAAGAAGATCGTTGCCTCTGGTCCGAATCAGGGAAAGCCACTCTTCTCGTTAGCGCAAGATGCTGCTATTCGCGCAACTTTGGAACAATTTAAGCGACTTCAAAATATCAATAAAATACAAAGGAGCTGAAGATATAAAGCACAAAAGAGAATATGTTTAGGAATTTAACCGCACCCGAGTAGGTGCGGATGTGGCTGTAGCGCTTATGTTATCATTTCAAGGGAGAAAGAGAATATGTATCATCACTATACGTATATACCAAGTTATATTCTTAAGAATATAGCTAAGTCAGATCATGAAGATGCAAAAAAGATAGCCCAAGATACCCTGAAGCAGGGTACTGTAGTTAGGGCTGAGAGAAAAGATCTTTCGAATAAGTTGGATATAGCGACTATAACAGGATCCAGATCTACTGAGATAGGACAACCATCGTTTGCAACCTTTGGTATCACAAAAATCGCAGAAAAATCTGGATCGCGTGTAGTATACGATTGCGAACACAAATGGGAACTCACGAACAGGAAGGAAGTCAGAGGCGAAGGTGATCCAGAGACACCCAATGATGCTGTAAACGCAGCCTACGAGTTTGCAGGCAGCGTTCGAGACTTATTTCAAAGCATAATGGGCAGGAAGTCCATTGATAATCTCGGAATGAACCTTGTCCTTAACATCCACTATGGAGAAAAGTACATGAATGCATTTTGGGATGGTTCGCAGATGATCTTTGGCGATGGAGATGGCGAGATATTCAGCAATTTTACTAAATCGCCCGATGTAATTGCACACGAGCTTGCCCATGGCATTACTCAATTCACTGCCAATCTGAAATATGAAGGCCAGTCTGGAGCGCTCAATGAACATTTCTCGGATGTTTTTGGAACTTTCATAGTACAGAAGATAAAAAGCCAAACTGCTGAGACCGCGGATTGGCTTATCGGCGACGAAATAATGGGCCCAGAGTTGTTTGGAGAGGCGCTAAGATCGATGAGAGAACCCGGAACTGCTTATGATAATCAGTACATGGGAAAAGACACACAGCCTGGCCACATGGATCAGTATTATAGCGGTCCTGAAGATAACCAGGGCGTACACACTAACAGCGGAATACCGAACAAGGCGTTCTATCTTACAGCAATGGATATAGGCACTGAAAATGCTGCCAAAATCTGGTATCACGGGTTACAAAACCTATTCCCGAATGCAACTTTCAATGACGCATATAACGTCATCACGACGTCGGCAAGAATTCTAACAAAGTTTAAAAAGGTACCAGATGGGTCAACCCAGGTCGTCAGAAAAGCATTCAAAGAGGTGGGCTTACCTCGCAATAAATAATCTATATAAACGACACTATTATCGAAAAGCTAGCAAGAGAAGTACTGTAGTATTTGCGACGTGCATCTCCCCGAAACATCAAATGCCAGTGGAATAAAAACAGTTGGCATATCTGTGGTGACTATACACTATGATGATGCAGCTATTCGCATAACTTCAGAACAATTTAAGCAATTTCAAAGTATTATTAAAAAACGAGGGAGTTGACTGGATAAGGCACGAAAGAAGTATTACTCGAAGCTAAAGTCCTGCACCGAAAGGTTGACACTCATATTGTGTGCCAATGAATTCGCAGATGTGATAAATATGTGTTAATTCCTGGGTTCTTGACTATAATTGCTTCACGTAACGATTTGCGAATAAATGGGAACTCACAAAGAGGAAAGATGTCAGATTACTACGATGAATTGAAAACAAAAAAGAGGTGTACATGATATGCTACAGATACCAGCAAACCCGACAGTCGAATGCGTAATTTGCCTGGATACGAACAATGAACCATTTTTCCGGCTTGCTTGTGGGCATGGGCCAGGACGCGACCCCATGCTCGCAACAGAGCCCGCGAGGTATTATGGGCAAATAAAATCCGTGAAATCTAAAGGAGATATCAAATGACAATCGTTATGGAAATGTCCACGGACATAGATATTATCAATACACAGTTAGATCCAAGCTGGAACCCGGTTACAAGCAGGTATGCTTGGGCCCAAGTTCACCAAATGGGCTTAAACATAGCTGGTGGTGAAACTATTGTGGTAGTGGCCCACGGAAATGGAAATGAGATAGGAAACAACGTTCCTGGGATAGTAGATATTAATGCAGATATTTTCCTTGTTTTAGTCCAAGGAAACATGCACAATAATACTTCTCCGGCGTCTATATACATATCCACCTGTGGACCAGGAATAGCTGAGTTCGCTGCCAACGTAGAGATTGCGGCAGAAGCTAACCAAATTTGGCACCGGACTAATATATTTGGGCATAGTGATCCGGTGGCTGGTCCTGTCCCCCCTATGGGTGATGTGAGATGGACCCAAATATACCGTCGCTGAAACTGAGGGTAGACCTAAGGATCAGCACTCTTTTTTCAGGACTCGTTTCAAAACTCAGGGGTTCATGGTTTAATGGATCTCCCACCAGGTTCATGCATTAGACGGCACTAATGAAAGAGATCCAGCTTTGTACCATGATGGACGAATCGATTGACACGCAACTGTTTGCAGAGGTCAGCAAGTGTCAAGTCCATAGCTTACCCCTCCATCATCTGATCAAAGGCGGCGAGATCAGGTTCCATGACTGCAAATCCTTCTTTGAATGCAAACGGCTCAACCTTCTGAATCGCCGTCTGGTGAAGGAAAAACCGGATGGTATCATAGGTTGAAGGGATGTTCTGCTCCTTCAGAATCGTCAGGGCTCCAATTAGTATCTTTGGCGATGTTTCCCGCATCAGGTCAAGAATCGGCAGAAATCCCTTCGGATCATCTCGATAATAGCGGTTGAACAAATTCTGTCATGAGTCATCGGTTAAGGAAGAAATCGATAAGGGCGTGAAAAGAATTGCCATTCTTTCCTGACAAATCATGATAGCACAGGTAGGTTCTGCTTATTAGCACGTCCTGGGAGTTTAGAGCGTCATTCTTCAAAAAATCGTTAAGCTCATTGTTGGTTGAAAAGAACATGGAGAGATCATATTTCTCGTTCAATGGAAGTACACGAAGCCTCTCGTGCAAAATCGATCTCATCAGAATTCTACAGGGTGCTCTTTGGCGATCTTGATGGCTTCCTTGAACATCTCTATCTGCTCTTTAGTGGCCTTGGGATTCCTGAGGTCTTCCAGGAACTCTCTGGCATCTTCACCTTCCAGGACCAACCCCAGCTCAATTGGATGTGCCATCTAAAATCATCTCCTAATAGTACAGAGAGGAATGCTGCTATTTAAGCCTTGAGGGCCAAGGACGCTGGTAGATATCGAGACATGCGCTTGCCCGGATCGAAGAATTAACCGGCCAGGTAAATGAGGCCCTACAGGCCCAGGCCGATAACCTGGCAGCCGCCGCAGAATGGCTGCAAAAAGCGGAGGAGCTGGTAGCGGAAGCAGAGGCTCTGCTGAACGGCTCGGATGAGGTTACTGATGCGGTCCAGGAAGAGATTGATTACCTGGAACAGCAGGCACAAGAGGCCATTGCAAAAGCGGAAGAGCTACAGGATCAGGCGGACGGGTGCGGGAGAGAAGCGGAACGACTGCAAGCGGAGAAAGATGGCCAGGAGGAGATGAAGGCAAACTACGAGCTGAGAAAGACGGAACTGGAAAAAGAGAAGGCGGGTCTTGAGGTCTGCTTGGAGATTCCGGTTATTGAGGAGCTGGCCGCCTCGATTGCGGGGTCGAAGCTGGTGCTGTAGTCATGAAAGCTCCTTAAGGGCCGCCTCAATCAGCGGCAATAAAGAGCGCAGGAAATAGCGCCCCGACTTGTCACGAATCCGCGTGTTCTTTGCCTGGATACCGACTTCCCCTAGCCTCCTGCCGATGAGCCGGGAGGACATGCCCAACGATTCTTCGAGATCGGAGGGCATAGGCTGCACGCCGCTCTCCAGCAGGTCTTTCAAGCCGAGGAGAATTTTTCTTGTTTCTTCTCTCTCATGTGATGCTTTCTCTGTCAGCGGCAGTTCCTTTTGCAGAGCTGGCTTGGCCTGGGGGTTTTTTCTGCCTTCCTTCTCTTTGTGCTCTTGAGAGGGCACGGCGGAACCGTGGAACTCTGCCTCATGCTGCCGGACTCTCGCCTCCAGGTCCTCGAAACTGATCTGTGTGGCATTCATTTTGTAATGCGATTCGAGCGCACCTCTCAGTTCCTCGGCCAGAGTGTGCCCGGCTGCCTTGGCCCGCTCCTCGGCTATTGCCCGCAATTTCGAGGGCAATCGCAGGGTGGTATTTTCAAGCGTCATTTTGCGCGCTCCATAGAATGCAATTGCGCTCTCTGAGCTTAAAAGAGCATTGATAAGTGCAATAAGATGGCAGTCATTGGGCTACTTCTTTTCAGAAATGGATAGCATACATAGTGATG
>RPOO01000145.1 GCA_003857025.1 Methanothrix sp. | reverse complement strand
TATCAATATCAATCTGGTTCTGGATATCGGCGGTGAATCGCTGAAATGCCGTCTCATAAAAAATGATCCGTGATCTTGATTTATCTTGAGCGGGCCTTTGAGTATTACCAAGTAGTCAAATAATTTGATTTTTGGTATTTTAGTTATAGAAATCTTCATAAATAAGGTATGACAATGCAATGATTAATAGGAGGACATCTGATGAATAAGTTAAGAATATCAGCAGCAATCGTATTAATTCTCGTCTTTGTCCCAGGAATGGCTCTGGCAGATAAAGCAGTATTCGAAGAATTGGGCTCCAAGGCGGCAAAGACGGCCATGGAGCAGCTTAAGTTCGAGAAGGGTGATTCGAATATCCTGGCCCTGACAGATGCCGGACACGTCATTGTCGACGGACAGACCACGCAAGCAGCCCTTAACGGAATAACAGCCGAGACGGGACTGAGCCTTGGCGATGGCAACCTCTTCCAGATCTTGCGCGCCTACTGGAAGCCTCTCTGGTTCTACTTCTTCGATAAAAAGACCGGCGAGGCTGTTTATCTTCAGGTGAACAGCAAGATCCTGAACAAGAGCCTGGATGAGTTCAAAGCACTTTCGGACAATCAGGTATTCAGCAAGATCACTAAAGCGAATGCAGATCTGGATTATATGCTGAATCACACCGATGAAGGCAACGCTACCTACAACAACAAGGCATTTGGCGGCAATGAAGGAACTGTGGTGCCTTTCTCCAATGTCTGGGCACATGATGCACCATTCGACTTCCTGCAAGCTACCTGCTTCCATGATCACCTCTGTCCGGGCGTTACCAGCGGCTACTTCCTGGCCAAATATGTCGAGGAAAAGCTGCCTATAACAGATAGCAGTGAGAGTTACAAGGTCATATCATGTCCTAACTGGTGCAAGGAAGACCTCCTGCAGATGCGCTGGGACGCCACACCCGGCAAGAGCGGCATGTTCGTAATGGCTCTGACAGATACGGAAAAGAAGGCCGTGCCAAATATTGCGGGAATATACATTCGTTGGAATGATACCGCTAAAGAAGGAGATGCTCTTGTGCTTAGGTATAATTCCACACAATCAGGCGACTTGACCGGAACCGCCAATTGGAAGGGGCCATCTTGGGCATCCAAACCTCTGAGCTGCGTCAGACTCCTGCCCTACATGGACCAGCCTGATCTCTTTGTATCCACCATAAAGGAGCTCAAGGTAGATCAATCTATGTTGTCCCAGATGCAAAATGCCGGTATGCATCCGCTAAAGGTTGTAGGTGTGCTGTGAGAATCATTAACAAAAGCATTCATGATAGAGAAACTGCAAATAAGTACGTGTCTTGAAAAATCTCGAACCTATTTTTTTCGGCAATCGCCAAGGTCCAGTCCAGTTTGTCGTCTCTCTATTGAATGCAAA
The DNA here is from genome assembly GCA_003857025.1 of Methanothrix sp. Taxonomy (GTDB): domain Archaea; phylum Halobacteriota; class Methanosarcinia; order Methanotrichales; family Methanotrichaceae; genus Methanothrix. The sequence continues at coordinate 6,472 of RPOO01000145.1, read as the reverse complement.
GACCAAATTGAATCAATGGCATGATGTATTCTTAAATCGATACCTAATTATACATGACATGCATTTTGCTATTAAGTGGTTTAATGATAATATTTATTGTTATTTATTCCTCAATATTAGATTTGGGAAGCACAATAATCGTGAATCATGAGTTGCACTATTATCACGGAATGCAATATCAGATAGCATATATGACGTAAAAAGAGGGATTGTGTTTATGATTGAACCCTTGAAAGATATCGATTGGAATGAGGTCTGGAAAGCGCAGATGCAGCAGAACAAAGAGTCCAGCCCCGGCAGAGACTGTGCCCGAATCTGGGAGAGCCGGGAGAGTGCACTGCAGTTTTGGAATATGTGTCGGGAGGAGCGAAGCCGGATTGATAAAACCGTTTGGGAGACTGACACCACACCCCAGTCCCGCGTTCTCGACATCGGCGCAGGCCCCGGAACCCTGGCCATTCCCTTTGCCGAAAAAGTGGCACACGTCACTGCCGTCGAGCCCGCCGAGGGCATGGTCAGCGTGATGCAGGAGAAGGCGGCGGAGTTTGGCGTCAAGAATATCGCAATAGTGCAGAAGCGCTGGGAGGATGTGGATGTCAAAGAGGATCTTCAGCCGCCTTACGATGTGGTGATCGCATCGTTCTCGCTGGGCATGACGGACATTCGCTTGGCCATCGAGAAGATGATGGAGGCTTCATCAAAGTACGTCTACCTCTATCATTTCGCCGGAGATACCTCCTGGGACCGGCAGTGGTCGGAGATATGGCCGAAGCTGCACGGACGGGAATACCGCCACGGGCCGAAGTGTGACGTGCTCTACAATGTGCTCTACCAGATGGGGATCTATCCGCACATCAGGACTTTCCGGCTGGAACACAGCCAGTCGTATTCGTCCCTGGATGAGGCGGTATCGGCGCTATCGCCCCAGGCCCAGGCGGGGACGCAAGAGCAAAAGGCCATTCTCAGAGACTATCTTGCTAAGGCTATGCATGAGGAGAATGGGATGCTTGTGCAACCGGGATCGTCGATCCGGGTAAAAATGTGGTGGGATAAGAGCCAATGAATTGAATTATTTGATTTTTGCGCTGTTTGTGATACATCAAAATATTTTTTAGATATATTGTTGCATTAACTATTAATATCGCTGATGTCAGACTTTTTGCTATATCTGACGTTGTACGTAACATCGTTGCATGTGCTGAAGGGATAGGATTGAAAATGAACCTGAAAGATCCGAAAAATAATATCACCACCAAGGCCTGCAAAACCAAAGACTGGATAGTACGCTACCGTGAATTTCTGCTTGATCCGGGGACCATTTTCACACTTGCCAGCGGCTTGCTCCTGATCTTGGCGGTCTTTGATGATCCAAGCGGCCTCTTCTCTCATGACAAGACTGTCGCGCAGGGAAGCATCCTCTATCTGGCCGCCGCCCTGGTAGGATCTTCCTTCATCTGGTGGTCGGCCTTGCAGGGCATTCGAGAACGTGATTTCACAGCAGACATTCCCGTATCCATTGCCACTCTGGCTGCTATCTCCATCGGCCAGTATTCTGCTGCAGCCGTGGTTGCCGTTCTCCTGCTCCTGGGCGGGCTCCTGGAGGATTTTGTGGCCGCAAGGGCAGGCCAATCCCTGGAGTCCTTGGCCAGGCTGTTGCCGGATCGCGTCACCGTGCGGCGCTCCGGCGGCGACCTGGCGATCCGCCTCGATGAAGTTCGGGTCGGGGATATTCTGCTCGTCCGCTCTGGAGAGCGAATTGCAGTCGACGGACTTGTGGTATCCGGGTCGGCGTCGGTCAACCAGGCGACCATCACCGGCGAGAGCGTGGCCGTGGAGAAGAAAGCCGAAGATCAGGTCTTTGCCGGAACCCTCAATGAAGTGGGAGCCCTTGAGGTGCGCGTCACGAAAACTGGCGGCGAGACCACACTCGGCCAGATTCGCAGCTTGATTGATGAGGCGCAATCGCAAAAACCGCCCATCGAGCGGCTGCTGAACCGCTATGCCAAACTGTACATGCCGGCGGCTCTGATCGGCGGCGTTCTGCTCTGGTGGTGGAGCGGAGATGTCATGCGGGCCATAACCATGCTCATCGTCTTCTGTCCCTGCGTGATTGTCTTGGCAACGCCCACGGCTCTGGTAGCCGCCATCGGCAATGCTGCTCTGCGAGGGAGCCTCATCAAAAAAGGCTCTACTGTGGAGGCTCTGTCCAAAGTGGACACTGTGATCTTCGACAAGACCGGCACGCTCACAGCCGGCAAGCCCAAGCTGGTCCAGATAATTTTGCTTAGCGGCATGGCAGAAGAAGAGATACTAAAAAGCGCCGCTGCAGCTGAGAAGTTCAGCGAGCATCCTTTCGGCAAGGCCACGGTTCAGGCGGCATCAAGCCGTAGCCTGCATATTTCTGACCCGGAGAGCTTCGAAGCGCTGCTTGGCAAGGGAATTAAGGCCAGAGTGGAAGGGCAGGACCTCTTCTTAGGTAGGCTGAACACCCTGGAAAAGCATGGACTTTCGGTCTCCAAGGATGTCGAAGATAATGCCGCTCATCTCGAGGCGTCCGGTCGCAGCGTTATCTTGATCGCCGTGAGCGGTCGAGCGGCGGGGCTTCTGGTCTTCGAGGATGAACTGAGGCCGCAGTCACAATTTGTTGTTCAGAAACTGGAAGAGCTTGGATTGCATTCCGTGATTGTGACCGGGGACAACCGTGCAGCTACGGAGCGCGTGGCGCAGAGAATCGGAATTAAGGAACTGTTTGCCGAGAAGATGCCCCAGGAGAAGGTGGAGATCGTGAGAAAGCTGCAGTCCCAGGGGCACAAGGTGGCATTCGTTGGTGAGGGAGTCAACGACGGCCCGGCCCTGGCACAGGCAGATGTCGGCATCGCCATGAGCCTCACGGGAACAGATGTTGCCATCGAGACCGCGGACATCGGTCTTCTCTCAGACGACCTTTCCAAGCTGCCGCACCTCGTCATGGTCTCCCGAAAAGCCATAGCGACTATTAAGCACAATCTGATATTCTCGGTCGGCGTGCTGGCCCTGGCGGTGGCGCTCACTGTACCGGGAATTCTGACGCCAGTATCAGGCGCGATGCTGCATGAGCTGTCGTCGATTCCGGTTATCATTAACTCCATGCGGCTTATAGGCTACGGGACGAAGATCTAAGCTTGACATAAATCAAAAACTCTTTTTTTGCCGATCTGCGGTTTCCTTCTGTCAAGATGAATTAACGACTGTTACCAAATTACCACTGTTATCGCTCTAAAATCATATTATCTCTGGAAAAGTTCTTAAAATAGGCCGCTTAATTCTCTGTCAATAGGAGAATTTAATATGCAATCTGCCAATACTACGCACACTCGGAGGCGCATCAGATGAAGCGCCTTCACCTTTTCGCCTTTGCTGCCGCAGGGCTCATCCTTTTCATGCTCTGCTCTTGCGGCGTCCTGGCTACCGAGGATAAAAGCGCTGGCAGCAAGAATATAGATGTTATGACCATCGGCGACTCGACAGGCGACTGGGGATATCCCTCGCCCTACGGCCACTACTCGCGTGGCCCCGGCTATGTCAGGATGAGCCTCATCTTCGACACTCTGGTCTGGAAGGACCAGAACGGCTTCGTTCCCGCCCTGGCCGAGAAGTGGGAGTATCTGCCGGACGAGAAAGCCTACGTCTTCCATCTGCGCAATGGTGTGACCTGGAACGACGGAAAGCCATTCACCGCCAAGGACGTGGCATTCACCTTCGAGTATATCCGGAAAAATCCCTATTCCTGGGTCGACTCAAGCATCGTGACCAAAGCTGAAGCATTGGACGATCACACGGTCAAGGTCACCCTCAAGAATGATTATGTGCCTTTCCTGGATCAGGTAGCAGGCACATTGCCCATTCTGCCCGAGCACATTTACGACAGCGTGAGCGATCCTACCAGCTTCAAGGACCCCAAGGCACTTGTGGGCACCGGCCCCTTCAAGCTTATAGATTATAACAAAGCGCAGGGAACGTATCTTTACGAGGCCAACGAGAACTACTATCAGGGCGCACCCAAGGTAAAGCAGATCAAATTCGTCAAGGTCAGCACCGAGATGTCTGCAGCAGCCTTGAAGAAAGGAGATGTCGATGCGGTAGGCGTTCCGGGTGAGATGGTTGAGGACCTGAAGAATGCGGGCTATACAGTGGTCGAAGGAACTCATGACTGGATCGGAAAGATCATGGTCAACTATCGAAAAGCTCCATTCTCCGACGAAAAATTCCGCCAAGCTCTCTACTATGCCATAGATCGCCAGGAGTTAGTAGACACCGGACTTCGCGGCTACGGTCTCGCCGGAAGCGCAGGACTTTTTGCATCAGACAATTCCTGGTATGACCCGGCCCAAGAGCAATATAACTACGATCCAGCCAAAGCCGGAAAGCTCCTGGAAGAGCTGGGATACGAGAAAAAGGAAGTAAGCCAGTACTACACCAAGATCAGCAAGCCTGACACGATCGAAATGCTGGTAACATCCACTAATGAAGCCATCGGTGAATTGATCCGAAAACAGCTTGACAAAGCCGGCATCAAGGTCACGCTGCGCAGCGTCGACTCCAAGACTCTGGACAGCCTGGTCAACGGCTGGCAGTTCGATCTGGCGCTGAGCGGCCACGGCGGCCTTGGCGCTGATCCGGTCATTCTCAAGAAGACGGTCGTTGGAACCGGATTCAACAGTGCCGGCTACAAAGAGGATGTCAAGCTGAACGAGCTTTTCGACAAGATCGATACGGAGATGGACCAGGAGAAGAGGAAAGAGCTGGTGTCCCAAGCCCAGGAAGCCATCGCCCGCGACCTGCCCGCCCTTCCGGTGTATTACACGGATTCTTTCTGGGCGTCGAACGATAAGGTGAGCTTCTACTACACCTTTGGGGGCGTTGGAAGCGGAGTCCCGATTGCTCTGAACAAGATGATCTTCGTTTGATAATCCGATTCGACTGCAGCAGATGCGCTGCAGTTGCCATTTTTTTTCGGATTGAAACGATTAAAGCAAAACTCCAAGAATAATGCTTAGAATAATGCCGAAGAATGCGGAATAATGCCGAGACATGAAACAAGCGCAGATAATAGCAATCAATAATTGAAAAATAATTGAAACACAATGATATAAACGGGTGATATATCTGTCTGATGAAACATGTTCAATGGCTCTCGTGCCCATCGGTGTAATTCATTCCCCTTACAAGCGCCGGGAGGACATCCCTCGCCAGGGAAGGCTGTCCAGAGAGATCTGCGAGATCGAGGTCTTTCCCGAATATGCCCCCGGCCTTAAAGACATCGAGCAATGCTCGCACCTCTTCGTCCTTTTCTGGCTGCATTTGGGCGACCGAAGTCGGCTCTTGGCCACACCGCCGCACGATCGCAAGGAGCATGGCGTCTTCGCCACTCGCTCGCCCAGCCGACCGAATCTGATTGCCCTTGACATCGTTGAACTGCTGGAGGCAAAAGGCAATCGGCTCACCGTGCGTGGCATGGACGCCCTGGACGGTTCCATTCTGCTGGACATCAAACCGTACTCGGCTGAGATGGATTCCATCCCCGAAGCCCGAATTGCCTGGCAGGCGGATGGCGGAATGATCGAGCAAAGAGCACAGGACCTGAAAAAGGAGCCGATGAACAGCAAATGAAGAATGAACGATTGGGCCGGGGAAGCATCATCAATTATGTTATAGCCCTGGCCGCCATCTTCTCCCTGAACTTCATTTTGCCCCGCCTGATGCCGGGCGATCCCTTGCATGCCATCTATGGCGACGAGGCCCTGGTGGCCATGACACCGGAGATGGAGGCGCAATTGATCCGGCAGTTCGCACTGGATAAATCCTGGACGGAACAGCTCTCGGCCTATCTCATCGGCCTTTTGCATGGGGATCTTGGATTTTCCTATTATTACAAAGATCAGGTATCTGCGGTCATTATGGGTGCCCTGCCCTGGACGGTGCTCCTCGCCGCTCTGGCGCTGGCTTTAGCGACGGTAATGGGGGCAGTCATGGGAATTGAAGCAGGAAGCCGACGGGGCAGGCTGCTGGACAGCGGCCTAATGGCTTCGCTCATGTTCCTGGGCGGCTTTCCCATGTTCTTCATGGGCATCCTGCTGCTCCTGATCTTCGGGGTGAGCCTGGGTTGGTCTCCGCTCTCCGGGGCGGTGACACCCTATGCCGGACTGGAAGGAGTTGATTATTTTCTGGACCTTTTGCATCATCTGGTCCTGCCGGTCACGGCTCTGGTCCTGGTGTTGGTAGGAGACACATTTCTCATTACCAGGAATACGGTTGTTTCCATATTGGGAGATGCATTCATCCTCACTGCCAGATCCATAGGTTGCTCGCAATTCGCAATAAAATATGCTCATACCGGCAGGAATTCCCTGCTTCCGCTCATCACAGAGACCGGCATGCGCATACCTCACCTTCTCATCCAGACGCTCTTCATCAAGATCGTCTTCTCCTATCC
>RPOO01000144.1 GCA_003857025.1 Methanothrix sp. | reverse complement strand
TCCTTGATGTTCTTTTCATGGGGCGGTCTCCCTTTAAGATAATTATAACATCGACTTCTTAAATTTTTCTGATACACGAATTTTGAAACATAAAACAAGAATAAAACTGACCACCGGGCCGCTTTCTGCCTCCTTTAGTCAGTCGTGGGTGAAAGCTACTGAAAATAATAATGAGAATCGGATGCATTGGATTCATTTTGGCAGAATGCATCCATTGCATCATCTATTTGCGTTTTTCAGTAGCTCATGCAGCGACCGGATTTGGCGTTGGTGTTGGGATATGAAGATTACCGCAATTTAAAAGGGTTCGTCGAGATGTCCAAGCGGTTTTGTTTCCCATGGAAAACTGAATTTTAATGTCGATAGATCCTGTTTACCATCCGTCACGTGTGAGCCCCTGCCTGGGCTCATGGGCGTTTCAATGATGGAAACCGCATCGAGGGTTTGATGTCACCGAAATGGTTGCCCTCAGCAGCAACGCAAAATGGCGAGTGAACTCCTGCCGCCGGGAGAAGACGCAAGGCCCACTCCTTTGGCCGACATTTTATGGTCGAGCCCAGACCGCTTTGATCCTCAGCGGCTGAAGCCCGCGCAGGGTCGTAATAGTTGCACCACACCAAAATCAACAGTGCTAACCAGGAACCATATTGGTAAGCGAATCTGCTTTCCCAAAATCGCGCCCCGCCATTCTATATCAGAAATTTTATATGCACTTGGATTCCGACCTCATATCGCATGACCGGCAGAAGATGCAAAGAAGAAATCATAGCTCAGATTCTCGATATCTGCCTAGAAGATACGAACAAGACCAAGATTGCAGATGTAACAGGTATGAATTTTCAATCGATGAATGAATATTTGGATCTACTGACAAAGAGCGGTCTTCTTGAGGTACGCACTGGGATTCAGTGCATTTACAGAACGACTAAAAAAGGAATTAGGATACTTGAGCATCTCAAGACAGTCCGAGAGATGATGCAAAAGCAAATGCGCTGAGACGCCATTAACGCGATTGTCAGACGCGATTACCGTCTGTGTCGGAATGGCCTCTCTAGTACAGCGAGGCCGAAATAGAACCCTGATTTAGTCTATTCACAACAACGATGGATTATCCTGGCATATTCATGGCCTTAATTGAGCCGCGATGCACTAGCGCCTTGTACCCTTACATTCCCTCTTCCGGATGCAGCCAGGAAAACTGCTCGCTGGAGTTGTACATTATTCCCTGGAAATATGCCTCATCCGACACAACTCTCCCCAGGCTCACCAGCCGCTTGTTCTCATCCACATTTGCCGTTTCTACCGCCACGTATCTGCCTTTTTCATTCGGCGTCTCGACCACGACCCACATGTGGTCTTCGAGGGGATGGCCTTTGTAGCTCAGCATCAGCCTGGCGGCATATCCGCTCTTGGTCAATGTGCTCCAGCAAATCTGGGCTGTGCTGGAGCAGTCGAAGATATCCTTTTCATAATACCGTCCGTATTCGTAGCTCTTCAGTTCATCCTTCAAGCCCTTCAGCCAAGAACGATCTGCATCCTTGGGAGCCGTTAGCTCGACATATCGGGAAGGCTCGCAATCCTTCTGGACAATATTTTCCAGATCCTTTTCCAAACCCGTATTGCCGTTGGCATCGATCCCGCTGACGTTCTTAATGCCGTTTTCTGCGGCAAGATCACCTAAATCCGAGTAGGCCGCAACCTCTCCCGTGTCGTTCGAGAGGACGCCCACCATCCGGGCCGGACTATCCGGATTGATGGATATTTTTGTCCATTTGCCTTCAGGATCGCGAACCGCCAACGCAATCTCGCCGCTCTTTTGCACCGGCCTTGTCTCATATCCTGCCTGTTGCAGAATATACAGTACGGCTGCCGCTCTGGAAAGTGCGGTCTTGGACGGATCGGACCAGATGAAATCACGAGAATTCAGCGAATAAGAGCCATTGGACCAGGTAACCTCATGGCTGACCTGCATGTGGACCTGCCGCACGGGAAGGCTGCTCGAATCTGTGTAATGGTAGCTGGAAAGAAGATCGCCAAGGACGATGGACCACGGGCCTGCTGGTGGCTTTTCGCTAAGGATGATTTTGTTGTTCCGCCCCAAATCGATGAACGAGGAAATAATTCTTTGAAACAGAATAAAATCATCGCTAGAGCCCGGGGAGGCTACACTATCGCTGCCCTTTCTCCCTGAGAGAGTGGCCAGGAATAATCTATCCGAGAGAGTGCTGTTCCAGGCGGCAATGATCCTCTTCTGCTTGCTGTCCCTGAACTCGTAGGTCAGCACCAAGACACAGACCGTCCTATCATCTACTTTGATCGTTTTTCGCTCGGATGATATGATTGACACGCTTTCCCGGTTATAGTTTTCCTGCATCTGGTCCAGGATCTCTTCCGGATCGATTCCGGGGTCCCTCATCCAATGAATCGCAAAGTTCTGACCAAATTGATGGCCTGATTCGTCCGCTGATTCGTCCTCGCATTCGTCCAGGCTGAGGTTTCCTGCGGCGCTGCTGCAGGATTCTGGGATAGAGATATGCCACGACGCAGGATAAGAGAGCACGAAATCCATGTCGCTGTAATCGGCAAAATCCGCTTTAACGGCACATGCATTCGAGCTGAGGAGAACGGGGACCAAGAAACAAAGCAAAATGAGATTACGTAAAATTAGATTATGCAAAGCGAAACTTGGCAAAATGCCGCAAGGTGCAAATAAAAAGGTCCGCCGGCAGCTCACAAGACTATCTCCATCATATCATGCCCGAGCGGCCATTTTTTGAGGGCAATCTCATGGGGCGGATAGAGATGAGCAAGATGCGTGAGCCTCAGGTCCTTTGCCCCCACGCGGTTGGCCAAAGCTACCGCCTCCTCCGCGTTCATGTGCTTGGGGATATTGTAGCCGGGCGGCATGATGGCATCGGCTAGAAGTAGGTCTGCATCCTTCATCAGCTCCAGACTCTTTTCCGGAATATCGAGATTCGTATCGCTGGTAATCACCAGCTTCTTTCTCCCGTTGGTTACCACCACGCCGGAGGTTTCGGTAGTCGGATGGTTCACGAGAAACATGGTGAACTGCATCCCCGCGATCTCGAATGACTCGTAGGCGCAGACATCGTGGCGCACCGGGTTCAGAAAATAAAGATAATTGAGAATGTAGTCCATGGTGTTCTTCAAGGCATAGACGTCTACGTGGCTTTGCACCCTGTGAAAGTCCCCGAAGCCCGCATAGTGATCGTAATGAGCGTGGGTCCAGACGACTCCGTCCACGTGGGAGATGTCTTTCTTGAGAAGCTGCCAGCGCAGATCCGGGCTCGTGTCGACCAAAACGCGGCCCTCATCGTCGTCGGACTCCAACAGCACGGAGAACCTCGTCCTGCGGCTGCGTCCTCCCCGCAGGGCATCAAGACATGCCGGACATTTGCACCCGATTTTGGGCGTGCCGATAGCATCGCCCGTGCCAAGAAGCGTGATCTTCATGGGCCTGCACTGCTCCTCTTATATTCGGATATCCTGCGGCCAAACTCCTCGATGGACGCCAAAAGGTCGACTTGATCAAGCTTCTTCCGATCCACCAGGAGCGCATTGAGGACCGCCTCGCGAACTACCAGCCGCAGGTCGGACCCAGAATAGCCTTCCGTCATCTCTGCCAGCACTTTCGTATCCACGTCGGCATCGATGCGAGAGAGGACCTTATCCAGGATCTTTTCCCTCATACAGACATCAGGCAACGGGAAGTTGAGAACCTTGTCAAATCTTCTCCAGGCGGCATAGTCCAGTAGCTGAGGATGGTTGGTCGCTGCCAATAAGAGCACTCCATCCTCGACCAAGCTGATCTCATCAATGGCCTTGAGCAGAGTGTTGACGGCTCTCTTGATGGCCCCATGCTCATCCGATGTTCTGGTCTTGGCCACGAAATCAAATTCATCGATCAATAGTATGCAAGGGCTGAGCCTCTTGGCCAGATCGAAGACTTTATCGATATTCTTGGAGGTCTCGCCCAGATACTGGCTGGTGATCATGGAGAGCCTGACCTCCACGATAGGCAAAGAGAACCAGCTCGATAGCGCGCGAGCGGTGGAGGTCTTGCCCGTTCCCGGCGGCCCTACGAAGAGAATCTTTCCGATCTCGTAAAGCCCGATCTGCCGCAGGTATTCGCGATTTTGCAGAGCCTTTCCGGTCTTTTCTATCTCCACTTTCTGCTCATCGGTCAAAACAAGCCCGGCGATGCTGTCTCTGACGTCTTCGGGGGACTTGATGAAGGCAAGCTTCAGCAGGTCCTCGGCCTCTTTGGGATCTTTGCATAGATCCTTGATGCGGGCATCAATCCACTCTCGATCGGCGCTCAATGGCTTGTTTTGGTTCCGGGACTCGGCATAGCTAACAATCACAGAGTCATAATTCTCATAGAAGAACGCTAATGTTGGATTCGATTTGATCCTGGCCAGATCTTTTTGGTTGGCGAACCACTTGGCAGCGATGTCAAAAACAGTAAGCCTCAGCTGGGACCCAAATTCTTCATAAGCCACAAAAGAGAGATCCTTTATTATCCCCTTCACGTTCTCGATGCCGTAAATCTTCTGAACATCAGAGCTTGTGACATATATCGGCCTTTTAACGGAACGTGTCTCTGCGTCGAAGTAATGCTTGCGAATATGCGGGGGCAGATCGTCTTCGGTTAAATTCAAATTCAGGTTGTATATATCTGCAGAAAGAAGCAACTCCGTTACATCAATCGCGCCACATTTTTCCGAATCCGTCTCTGCGCCCATCTTTAAAGCTCCATGAAATTGGACTTGATAAATGGCCTATAAAAAGAGATAAAGCTTTCCATGAATCATGCAACTCTTGCAACACTGCAATCTCCCAGGAACGCCATCCCTTGCGAAATTGAACCAGGGAGGGCACCGATTGCTCGCACAAATGCCTGCAGCGCCTTTGGTAGCGTAATATAATCCGGGATTTTAGAATCAATGTTGCGCTACTTTGCGGTTTGCATGAAAAATCAAACTGCGCGCGGCCACCCCGCCCTAAAGATCGAGGAATTCGTGACCCTCTGCGCACCCAATGTATTAAATTGCAGTATACTTTTTCCATCATATCTGTGTTACAACCAATTATTGCATGCTGAATGTCCTCTCCATCTCCCGCATTTAATCGCAGATATGGAACTTACATTCATAAGTATGGCCTAGATGGCATAGCCTAAAGATTATCAGTAATCTCGCCATGACTTGCTTCAGCTCCTTGGTGTCGCTCTTCTCTCTTTGTGTCCCCTGGAGAAGGGTTAGGCCTGCTGCAGAATTTTCGGGATAGATCTCGAGCCTCCTTTTGCCCACAGTGGCCGACGCAGGAATTACCAGGGCGAGAGGAGTTAGGTAGCGACACACTCCCTGCCAGCAGTATTTCGATTACCTCGCCCGCGAGCATTTCCAAAGCGCCCGCAAAAACAGTTTTCGACGGCTGGGCTGATTCAATCGCCGCAGCCTTGATCGGCCCCAACCCATCGGGCGTTAGCCTTGCGGGGCAGAGGACCAGGCGAAGATGCTTGGCCTGTGGTCAAGACCGGGCGATGCGATGCAAACGCCCTGCAGGTTCTTGCGGCTTCCTGGCCTGCGCTCCCCTCAGGATTACTGCGCGGCATCGGTCTCCCGCCGCCGGTGCAGGGCGTGTGCGGGAGAACTGTCCCTGGTTTCGTACTTCGTCAAAGACGGTCTTTGTGATGTCATGACGAAACTTATGGGTATTTTTCGGGCTATGCTATTAACACATAGCCTATTGATGAAGGTTTTGGAAATTTGATGACGTGCATGAATTAGATCGCGACATACTTTAAATATGTAAGGGCACTATCGACTGGAATCATGGTGCTAGAGCCATCTGTGCTTGCTTTAATACGAGACCCTCTTTCACTAGCTATTGTGAGTGGTCTTGCGAGTGGATGCATAGATCCTTTTGTATCTCATGCTATCGAACACGGCATAAGCTGGGTATCTGATAGTTCTAAAGGTCATCCTAATGCTGCAATTAGAGCTGCTCAAAACAATGCTGTCAACTTCCTTAAGCAGGTAGATATATGCCTTAAAGGACAACTACAGGTCAAGAGCATTGAAGATAAAACGAAACAGGCTCTCGCTGATCCAGATTATACAATTCTCATCCAGATGTCAATGGCGGCGTAAGACGGACGCTGTGTTCAATTCCAGTGCTCGTGCCGCCTCCAAGCCCGGCTTAATGTCGAGCTTCGGGCAGAGTCAGGCCAACACTTTGGTGTTTGGCTCCAGCCTATTAGGGCGCTGCGGATCGGCGCTGGCCTGCCTGAGACTTCGATTATGCGGTTTTTGGATTGTTCTTGAGCTAACCGGCATTGGTTCTTATTGAGCGAAAGGCTTTTATCGACAAATGACGTACGAAGTCTTGGCAAAGGTCGATGGCCATTTTTCCCTCCTAAATCCAGATGACTTTTGCCTCCCTCCTAGTAATCAAACGCTAACTTGAGTGCTATTGCATACGATTTCATCCATCCTTGGCTTCATAAAGAAAGACTTATAGCCTAACTCATCATTCTTACTTCCGGATTGCCAGCCAGAAAGAGGAGAGAGGCAATTAAGTAGGAGTGGTGGGGCTTGAAGACTGGCCATGCTCGCGGCTCCATTTAACTCATTCAACATAATTGATTCTATGGTCCCACTGCACTGCGATTCTGAAAGAAATGCATTTTACACGCTGCTTCTTTTCAAGCAGACGTCTAAGATGTTTATAATTGGATAAAAATTTGAGGCTGTCATCACCACATTATCAACGAGATTAGCATTAGGTCTCCCAACACATTTATTAATCAAGTTACCATTTCCAGAAGGAGGCTTGAATTATGGAATTCCTTGACATTATGAGCATCTCACACCGCTATATGGAGATACTAAACCCTTCCACGCCAGAAAAGATCATCAAACTTGGCAAATTACTCAAATTGAAAAAAGGAAACCGGGTCATTGACTTTGGTTGTGGTTGTGCCGGACCCCTTACTCTCTGGGCTGAGGAATTCGGTATTACTGGTATTGGAATAGATATATCCGAGGATTTCTGCGACAGGGCTAGGCAAAAACTGGCTTCGAAAGGTTTATCGGACCGAATCGAAATCGTTTGCTCCAATGGAGCTGATTACGTATTCGAAGAAGGGGTTTTCGATGCCGCAACATGTATTGGGTCAACGTTTATTTTTGGCGGCTGCCAGCAGACACTCCAAGTACTGAAGCGAGCTGTTCATCAGAATGGACGCCTTGGTATCGGTGAAACCCACTGGCTTAGCAATCAGGTACATCCGGTATACGCCCAAAAACAGACAACTACCCATACAGAAACGGAACTAACTCAATTTACCCGGGATGAAGGCTTTGAGCTCGAATACATCATTCGTGCCAGCTTCGACGACTGGGACAGGTACATTTCGGATGGTTGGTATGGACTGATACGTTGGCTCGAAGAAAATCCCACCCACACTGACTATGAACAGGTATTCAAGCATTTCCGTACTGACCAGGATGATTATTTACAGTTCCAACGCCAATATATGGGTTGGGCCATGTACTGCCTCGCTCCCATGAAATCTCGTTGACATGTAGTCATCTATGAAAATATTTTTTATTGACACTGCCTAGGCACACTTGTATATGCTACCACCCTAGAGCAGACTGTCTTAAATTTAAGTATTTTTATATAATAATTTCCCGAATAAAATAATTTCCAGCCAAGTTTATTTGTATTGGTCTTATAGAATATTATTTCCGCATGCTAACCATGAAACTAGCGCGTAGAACCAGACCTTTTAGAGTTGAAAGAGTATTTATAGAAGAGTCTATTGGCCACATACCTGAAAAAAAGCTCAAAAAGAGATGG
>RPOO01000143.1 GCA_003857025.1 Methanothrix sp. | reverse complement strand
TCGCTATTGAATTGCAGGGAAAAGAGTATTGAAGTACAGGGAATGAGAGCTGTTGAAGTGCAGTGAATAAAATTTGTTGAAGTGCGGTGAATAAGAATTTTTGATGTGTTGAGAATAAGAATCAAGCGAGGTTCGTATCACATATGGCTGAAATCGAAAAGGCTGAGATAAAAGTTGCCGGCATGGCCTGTGCCGGCTGCTCCGGCGCAGTGGAGAAGGCACTCTCAAGGCTGGAGGGCGTGACAAGCGCAAAGGTTGACCTGGCCAATAAGACCGCTTACGTTGATTATGACCGCGCAAAACTTAGTTTGCAGGATCTGAAAGAAGCCGTGGAAGGAGCGGGGTACAGGGTAGGCTAACCTTTATTTTTTCGCGAATTGGCCCGGCATGGTCCCGCGCAGGCTTTTTGGTTCTCTTCAGCCGTATCGTTCTTCATAATATGCGACGACATGCCGCGGCAGAACGAATCGCAATTATGGCTGCGGCCATTTCTTGCCGCAGTCCATTTCAATAGTGGAATTATCGCTTCTCGCAGCTCGATTCCATCCTGTGTCAGAGTGTACTCGACCCTTGGCGGGATCTCGGAAAAGGACTCCCTGTTTATCAATCCCTCCTCTTCGAGATCTTTGAGGGTATCTGAAAGCGTCTTGGGACTGATGCCGAGCAGTATTTCCATCAGATGCTTGAACCTGGCGCGACCGCTGTTGCCGATGGCGTTGATGATGAGCAGAGCCCATTTCTTGCTGATGACGTCGATTATGCCCTTCAGAGGGCAGAGGCATACGTTCTCGCAATCCTGATGCATGATCTCGCTTTCCTTAAGCATAGTGACTATATTACTATAAACTTGATAGATTAAATACTTTCCATTGGATAGTGGCTAGTTGGAGGTGAATTTGAAATGGTTGAAGGATGCGGTTGCGGAGGAGAGAAGCACGGACACCATGCCGATCCTCACACCCAAGGAGTCTGCCATTGCGGCCATATTCCCAGAAGATTCCTCAGCAAGAATGAAAAAATCGAGAACCTGGAAAAGTACAGAGAGGCTCTCAAGAACGAGCTGGCAGGAGTCGAAGAGGAATTGGAGGCCCTCAAAAAGGCCGACTGATCAGGCAATTTCGACAGATCAACAGTTGTTCGTCGAATAGCTCTTTTTTATAAACCAGTCTTTTTTTTTACCCAATCACGCTCTTCCTTCCCGTATCTGCTGCAATGGCATGATCATGGGCCGGTCGGACATAATTCGCACAGCCGCCTGCACGCGGTAAACGGATGCGATATTCTCGGCAGTGATAACTGAAGTCGGATCGCCCGCGGCCACTATCTTTCCCTTCTTCATCATGATGATGCGATCGGAAAACGTCGAGGCCAAATTGAGGTCGTGCAGAGCCATAAGGGCGGTTATCTCTCTTTTCCTGACCACATCCCGAATTATGTTCATCACGTCAAGCTGGTGCCAGATATCCAGGTTGCTGGTGGGCTCATCGAGGAGCATCACCTCCGCCTCCTGGACCAGCGCTCTGGCGATGAGCACCTTCTGCTGCTGGCCGCCGGATAGTTCATTGAAATTGCTCATGGCCAGGCGTTCGATATTAAGCAGCCTCAACACATCCCAGACCTTCGCCTCGTCGTCATCGCTCCCCAGCCATCCGATATGCGGCCTTCTGCCCATGAGGATGGTGTCGAAAACATTTGTCGGAAAGACGCGCACCGAGCTTTGCGGCACGTAGGAGAGATACCTGGCCACATCCCTGCGACTCATCTGCGTCACATCCTTTCGATCGATGAGGATGCTGCCCTTTTGCGGCGAAACGATCCGGTCGATGCACTTGATGAGCGTCGACTTGCCTGAGCCGTTCGGCCCGACGATGGTGACCAGACGCGCCGGTGCGATCTCGAAGTCCACATTATCCAGGATGGGATGGCTGTTGTAGCTGAAGGTTATGTCCTTGGCTTGCAGCTTGATCATCATGTCCAGAACTCCTTCCTCTTGCCTTTCATCATGAGATACATGAAGAACGGAACGCCGACGATGGAGGTCATGATCCCGGTGGGTATGATGGTCGGCGCAATCAGGTTCATTCCCACGGCATCCGCAGAGATGAGGACCAGGGCCCCTAAGACGCCTGATGCCGGAATGAGGAATCGGTGGTCTCCTCCGATGACCATGCGGGCCATGTGAGGAGCCACCAGTCCCACGAAGGCGATGGTTCCCATGAAACAGACGATGGTCGCCACCAGCAGGCTTGTGATCACCATGATGAATATGCGAGTCTTCTCGGCATCAACTCCGATGCTCTTGGCCGCTTCATCTCCGGCAGTCATGATATTGAGATCCCAGGATTTGGACATCAGCAGCGGGAAGCATATGAGGAAGATGACCAGCAGGAGGCGCGAGTTTGCCCAGGAGAAAGCGGCAAGATCGCCCATCCCCCAGTTGGTCATGAGGCGAAGCTGCTCGTCTGATGCGAAATATTTCAGGAGCTGGCTTATGGCCGTGAAGAAATAGTTGACTGCGATTCCCGCCAGTACCAGATTTTCCGATGTTGCTCCCTTGATGGCGGCGAGAGCTATGATGAAGAGCGAGCAGAGCAGGGCGAAGACGAAAGCATTTCCCACAATGAAATACGGCCCTCCCAGAAGCGTGAATCCTGCCACTGCGGCAATGGAGATGCCGAATTGCGCTCCGGCGGTGATGCCGAGGGTGAAGGGGCTTGCCAGCGGATTCTTGAGAACGGCCTGCATCACGCATCCGCATATTCCGAGACCAAAGCCCGCCATCATGCCGCCCACGATGCGGGGAAAGCGGATGTTCCAGACCACGCGTGAGGTTAGTGTCTCCACCTGAAAGTATTCGGGCCAAAAACGGGCCAGCAGCGCAGAATAGGCATCGGGGACGGAGATGTTCAGCGGCCCCAGAGTGATGATGATGCCGGTCAGCAAAATCAGCACGGCAAGAATGGCCAGCACGAAGAAGAGCCGGACGAACTTGAATTTATCGTGGGCCAGCTCCATGCCGCTTTTCTTGCCCGCCCTTCTTGCTTTGGACTGGCCGTTGCCGTTTTTTCCTCTGAAAAATACCGTCTTGTAGCCAATCATTTATCCGCAGCCGCCTTGGCCAGCCCCATCATAAGGGCAATGTCTGAAGTCCTGCCTTCACCCGATCCCGTGGAAACGACGATGAGGTTCTTCTCTTTGGCAATCTCGGTGAGTGTCTGGAACTCTCGAAGCTTCAGGGCGCTGGGTTTGTTCTCGTACATGTCGGCAGCTTCGTTCATCATCTTGGATGCCTGGAATTCTCCTTCCGCCAGGATTATGCGCGCTCTCTTCTCGCGTTCCGCTTCCGCTTGCCTGGCAATGGCCCGCAGCATATTCTCGGGCAGCGAGACGTCTCTCATGGTCACCATTACCACGTGCATTCCCCAGGGCTCCGTAGTGGAATCCAGGATCTCCTTGATCCTCCGGTTGAGGTCATCACGATCGGAGAGAATGGTATCCAGCTCGTTTTGGCCCAGGATATCTCTCAGTGTGGTCTGAGCCAGCAGGAGCGTCGCCGCTTCATAGTCCTCTACCTCAATGATGGCCTTGGTGGCGGATGTCACTTTGTAGTAGATGACGGCGTCCACTTCCAGCGTGACATTATCTTTGCTGATAATCGTCTGCTTGGGAACATCCAGCTCTCGCACTCTCATATCCACGCGGACCATTTTGTCCACCAGGGGAATGAGTGCGAAGATGCCGGGCCCTCGTTCGCATTTCAGCTTGCCGAGACGGAAGACCACGGCCCGGTCGTACTGCCTCACAACTTTGAAGGAAATTGCCACGAGCCCCAATAAAAAAATGGAACCGATGAGAATGGGTATGGAAACCAAATCGATTCCTTCCTCATGCGGCAGTATGCGGGCTCTTTTGCCAGGAGATCATGGCCTGCTTGGAGCGGCGGTGCATGCAAAGCCCCTGCTCGTCTTTTGTGAGCCTGGCCGAGAGGAACTCCCGAAGCTTGGGCTCTTCTTCCGCAGGCACGTCCCGCATCTCCTTCCAGCTTGCCACAGCCTCATCGAGGCTCGAATAGTGCTCTTTGGACTCCCAATCAAAAATCCTGACATCGGCATAAATGCCCATCTCGGCCAGCAGGTTGTAGATCATGAGGTAGCCGGCAGGCTGGACTGAATCTCGGCTATGCTTTTCACCCTTCAGGAATTGGGAGAATCCGTCGTCTCTATTGCCGTCCGTGAACGTGAAGATAAAGACGGCCCTTCTCGCCAAAGAGTCCATCTTGGTCAGTGCCTCTTTTAGGTCATAGACGCCTAAAGAGTTGGAGGAGAGAACCACGTCATGAACCTGGATCTCGTCAGGTGTTACATCCTGCCAGCTCTTCCGGATGCAGTTGATGTTGCTGATGCCCTCCGCCTGCATGTTCTCCTTGAGGCAGGAGAGCATCCCTTCCGACTGGTCAAGGGCGGTAACGCTTTTGGCGATCCTGGCCAGGGGGATAGCCAGCCTGCCGGGACCGGCTCCCATGTCCAGAACCGTCTCATTCGGCGCAATACCAATGGCCTCCACCTGTTCTAATGCTCTCTCCTTATGCTTCATGACCCTTTTGTTGAATGCTTCAGCCTTGCGATCCCAGTGAGCGGCTAGGTCCTCGCCATGATGGCGGAATCCTCTTATGTGTGTGGCCTTCCACAGCTCATTCCAGTTGATAATTCCAGGCATCGTCGGATCCCTACTTCAAGCTGTTTAGGTAATCTCTCGGCCAGACCAGGTAATCGGCATACTCGGTGAAGACATCGTCCTCTCCCAGGAATGCCTTGAATATCTCGTTGCCCTCTTTCTCCAGGTCCAGATCCTTGAACTTGTCAGGATGAAGCAGCTTGGCCATGTAGATCATGTTGAGCAGGTTCCTGTCGGGCGGAGTGCCGCGGCAATGAGGGTAGAAGCAGTAATCGACATTGCCTTTCTTGATGGCGCTGACCGATGCCAGCTCCGGGCTATTCTTGATGAAATCCAGGGCCGTGTTATTCCCGGCATCACTGTTCGAGATCAGGATGAAGTCAGGGTTCCAGGCGATGATCTGCTCCAATCCCACGTTAACAGTCGAGCCGTTGATCTCGGATGCGACGTTATTGCCGCCGGCCACGGTCAGCGGATCGTATTTAGGCTCGGTGCGGGTGAAGTCCCTGCCTTCCTTGGGATCATAAAATGCATTGGTTGCACCTCGGGAAGCGAAGTAGACGAGGGGCTTCTCGTCTGAACTCATCTTGTCCGTTACCGACTTTATCATGTCGATCTTGCCTTTGATGAACTAGATGAGCTTGTCTGCCTGCTCTTCGCTATCCAGGGCCTGGCCTGCCACCTTTATGCTCTTGAAGAATCCGTCATCGCTAAAGTCCCAGCCCTGTCCGCCAAGAACCACTACCGGACAGCCGATCTTGTCCTCGAAGGCCTCCGCATCCTTCAGGCTCCCGCAAAAGATTATATCCGGCTTCAGGGCAGCGATCTTCTCGTAATAAATATCGTATCTGGTGCTGGTCTCGGGAAGATCAGGCATTCTGCCGCCGATGATATTCTCGTAGCAATCGACGCATCCTGTAGTGACATTTTTCTTAGAGGTACTGGTGGGGCAAAGGCAGGTCTTTGTAGCCTGCTCCGAAGCCACCAATTTGTCGCCGGCACCCAGAGCCACGATTATCCTGGCCTCGTCCGGTGATCTGGTGATGATCCTCTCTATGGGCTTGTCTAAAGTGATCTCTCTTCCTTGCGTATCGGTAAACGTCTTGGGATAGGATGCTGCTGCAATGAAGCTCGAAAAGAGCAATGAAAATATCAATATCATCAGCAACGATCCGCAAATCGAACTGCGCTTCTTCATCAAATTCTCTCCTAAATCTCCTGCATCATTGTTTTGGCAGCCGCCGGCTGCGTTATCGTCTTTGCATATTTGAGTCCAATAGATTCACGTTTGTTGCTAATTATGTTATTATATTTAAGATTAACTCAGTAATTAACAAATGTTAATGTGAACTATTCAGACTTTTAAAATTGGTTGTGAGATAGTTGAAAGAAAAAATAGTTTTGGCGGATTCAGGCTAAAAATTTTACATGCATTCAGTATTGAACTAACGTTCCTTCCTCCTTCACCCTGTTCACTGCAAATCTGAATATGAAGAGGCTCGACGGCAGAAGAATAATCGCGAAAACGATCAGCGTGAATATGTCAGAGGATAGGCCTTGCAGAGAATACCCCTGCAAGAGTGCATGCCTCATTCCATTCAGAGCATAGGTCATGGGCAGGAGATGCGAGACCGTCTGGAGGGCGGGCGGGAAGACCTCTATCGGAAACAGCACGCCGCCGAAGAGTTCCGAGGTGCTCATGAAGAGCATGTTGATGGGGTCTCCCCTTTTGAAGATCATGATGAAGCTCGCCGAGAGTATGCCGATGCTGCTGAAGCAAAGTATGGTCAGGATGAGGATGATGAGAGCGCCGGGCAAGTTGGCATTGCTCATGTTGACACCCAGGAATAGGCCGATTATCAGATAGAGAAACACTCGGACGGAGGCGACGATGAAGCTCCAGAGCGCGGAAAGAGTTATGACTGCCGTTGTGTCCGTGGGAGTTACAAGCATCGCTTCCAGGGTTCCCATCATCTGCTCGTCCCTCACCGTCTCGGAGAAGCCTCGCAAAGAGACCATGAGATAAGTAGAGAAGGCGATGCCGATGAGGACGAAGGAGAAATAGTCGCCTCCGTACTGCTTCAGGTAAGGCGCTCCCGCCGTGCCTATGAGCTTGGCCACAAAGTAGTAGGTGAGTATGTTGAAGAAGGCGAAGAAAAGGCGCAGGAAGAACTCCAGCTTGTAGCTCATCTGCAGCATGTAGCTTCTCTTGATGAACGAATGGGCCTTTCTAAGTACGGAAAGGTCCAGGCCGCCAAGAGCCGGGCTCATAGCCCTCGCCTCCTCATGCCCAGTCCCACACCATGCCTGAACTTCGGTTCCCGGCGCGGCCTCTCGGCGAGGTGATCTTCGACAAATCTCTTGCCCGTGAAGGCGATAAATGCATCTCGCAAGGTCGCTCCCGTCCCGTCTCCAGTGTTCGCTTTCAAATCCTGTGGGCTTGCTGCTACCTTGATCTTGCCCTCGTCAAAGATGGCGACGCGATGGCAGAGCTGCTCTGCCTCATCCAGGTTATGCGTGCACAAAAATACCGTCTTCCCTTGCTCATTGACGATATATTCCTTGATGAAGTCCCGCAGGTTTTGGGCCGCACCGGGGTCAAGGCTTCTCGTAGGCTCATCCATGAACAGGACTCGCGGATCGTTGAGCAGGCCGCGGGCGATGGCCAGCCGCTGCTTCATCCCGGCGGAGTAGCCCATGAACAGCTCGTCCGCTCTGTCGGAGAGGCGCACGGTCTCCAATAGCCCGCCAACTCTATCTTGCGCCTTTTGGCCGTGCAGGTTGTGCAGGCTTGCGAAGAATAACAGATTTTGCCGCGCGGTGAGCCGCCAGTAGAAGCTCCGCTCGTCGGTGGTGACAAAGCCTAAAGATCTTCGCACCTGGGCGCTCTCGTCCATTACATCGTAGCCGTTCACATACGCTTTTCCCGAAGTCGGAAAGATCAATGTGCAGAGGATTTTGATCAGCGTCGTCTTTCCTGCGCCGTTGGGGCCGATGATGCCGAATACCTCACCCTCTTTGACACGAATACTGACGGAATCCAGAGATGTGAACGCCTCGCGTTGAAGTGGGTGCAAAAAGAGATCTGTTATCCCTTTTTGTTTAAAGAATTTCTTGGTGAGATCTTGCGTCTCGATGGAATATTCTACTATGATTTCACATCCAATAGTGATTTATGCGGGATTAAATTCTGAATAAACAATCTCGCCTTAGCAGCTTGCGGACCATTTTATTCACAATTATTCTCAGATTTTTTGATATTATTTAAG
>RPOO01000142.1 GCA_003857025.1 Methanothrix sp. | reverse complement strand
TCGGCATCGTTGACCCTGCTGTTCAGGCCACCGGAGGAGAATCCGGAGAAGACGATGGTGTGAATGGCTCCGATCTTGGCGCAAGCGAGCATGGTGATGGGCAGCTCGGGGATCATGGGGAGGTATGCGACAACTCTGTCTCCCTTCTCAACGCCAACAGACTTCAGAGCGTTAGCGAACTTGTTGACCTCTCTGTATAGCTCGTAGTAGGTGATGGTTCTGGTGTCGCCCACTGGCTCGCCGATGAAGTAGTAGGCTACCTTGTTCCTGTTAGCGGACTTGGCATGCCTGTCTACGGCGTTGTAGGCTACGTTGATCTTGCCGCCGGTGAACCACTTGAAGTAGGGCTTGCCGGAGTCGTCAAGAACCTGGGTGTAGGGCTTGTACCAAGTTGCAAAGGTTTGGGCCATCTCGTCCCAGAAATCAATGTAATTATCTGAGCACCACTTGCGCATCTCGGCCTCAGTCTTGAAGCCCTTCTTCTTCATCCATTGATATGCGTTGGAGTGCTCAACGATCCACTGTGGGGTGTTGAAAATCCTGGTTTCTTCCTGCAGAGCAGCTGTCTTTGCTGTGTCAGCCAATTTCATACCTCCTTAAGATTAAGTGCTTCCCTCACTGAGATGGCCAAGCCTGTTTGTGAAGAACTATTCCTTTCCCTCTCTGATCGCCATTATCCTGGCCACCACCCCGACAGAGCACGGAATGTTCGGGAAACATTGGTCCAAAACCTACCTGATCATTTATAAAGTTGTCGCGATAAAAATCATCATGATCGTTTATAATAATTATCTTTCACGATAAATCTGCCTGCCAGCAGTTAAATGAAAAAAAATTAAATCGAAAACGATTGATTTAGATAAATCCCCAGATCATATGGCCTTTTCGTTTTGGCTTTATATCAATATTTAGTGGCATTATATCGATAATCCCGCGCAATCCGCCAGACGATAGAAGAAACCGAAAACTATCGGTATGCCCAATCGCAAAAAAGGAAAAAAGATTTCAGCCCGCTCACTTGATGAGCGGGATGGCGTCAACCGACTCCGGATTGGCCAGAGCGGATATGTCGCCTGTCGGGTTTCCAAGGGCCTTGGCCTTGATGACACGGCGCATGATCTTGCCGGACCTGGTCTTGGGAACATCGTTCACGAAGTAGACTTTCTCCGGATAGGCGACGGGTCCCAGGACGGTGCGCACGTGCTTGGCCAGGATGGGGCCGAGATCATCGGTTGCTTCAACGCCTGTCTTGAGGATGACGAAGGCCACGATGACCTCACCCTTGACCTCGTCGGGCTTGCCGATGACGGCTGCCTCTGCGACCTTGGGGTGAGACACCAGTGCGGACTCGACCTCTGCATTGGAGATCCTGTGCCCTGCTACCTTCAGCACGTCGTCGATTCTGCCCTGGATGGTGAAGTATCCATCCTTGTCCTTGGTGGCCTTGTCGCCGGCCAGGTAGGTACCGGGCCGAATCTGCCAGTACATGTCCCAGTATTCCTTCTGGTATCTGACCGTGTCTTTGTAGAAGGCCCTGAGCATGGATGGCCAGGGTGTATTGCTGACGATGTTGCCGCCGGAGCCTGGCGGTACGGGGTTGGCATCCTCATCCAGGATATCCACGTTAAAGCCGGGCAGCGGGAATGTGGGCGATCCGGGCTTGAGTGGGGTGATGGGCAGAGGCGATACCAGGAAGCATCCCGTTTCAGTCTGCCACCAGGTGTCCATGATCTGCAGCTTGCCGGCGCCGAAGTTGTTTCTGTACCAGATCCAGGCCTCAGGATTGATGGGCTCGCCGACGGATCCGAGCAGCCTCAAGCTTGAGATGTCGTGCGATTTGGGCCACTGGTCTCCGGCTTTCATGAACATTCTCACGGCAGTTGGTGCGGTGTAAAGGACTGACACCTTGTTCTCGCTGATGATCTTGAACCACCTGCTGAAGTCGGGATAGTCAGGGGAACCCTCATAGATCATGCTCGTAGCGCCGAGGCAGAGTGGGCCGTAGACCACGTAGCTGTGGCCGGTGATCCATCCGACATCCGCCGTGCACCACCAGACATCAGTGTCTTTGATGTCGAAGACCCAGGAAAGTGTCTGAGCGGGAGTTACGCAGTAACCGCCATGAACGTGCTCGATACCCTTGGGTTTGCCGGTGGTTCCGGAGGTGTACAGGATAAACAGCCGATCCTCGCCGTCCATCTTCTCGCTCTCGCACACATCGGACTGCTTGGCTACCAGCTCGTGGTACCAGACATCCTTTCCGGCCTTCATGGGTACATCAATGCCTGCCCTCTTTACCACTACCACATTGGTCACACTCGGTGTGTTGGCAGTAGCTTCATCCACATTGGGCTTGAGGGGCAGAGGCTTGCCGCGCCTGAAGAAGCCGTCCGTGGTAATTACTACTTTGGACTCGGCATCGAGAACTCTGCTGTTCAGGCCGCCGGAGGAGAATCCGGAGAATACCACGCTGTGTATGGCGCCGATCTTGGCGCAGGCGAGCATAGCGATGGGGGTCTCAGGGATCATGGGCATGTAGATGCTGACTCTATCGCCCTTGACAACTCCCAAGCTCTTGAGGCCGTTGGCGAACTTGTTGACCCTCTTGGCCAGATCCGCGTAAGTGATCTTCTGGGTGGGCTGATCAACGGGCTCGGGGACAAATATGTAGGCCACTTTATCCTTTTTAGCCCCGGCTGCATGCCTGTCCACGGCATTGTAGGCTACATTGATCTTGCCGCCTACGAACCACTTGGCATAGGGGGGCACCCAATTGAGGACCTGGGCATAGGGCTCAAACCAATCGGCATAGGTCTTGGCCATCTCATCCCAAAATGCAATAAAATTCTGGCCGGTCCAGGCGCGCATCTCACGCTCGCTCTTGAATCCCTTCTTCTTCATCCACGCCATGACATTGGAATTCTCAACGAGATCCTTGGACGGCTCGAAAATTCTCGTCTCCTCGTATAGGACAGACGTTGTTGCTTTTTGCTCAGCCATTTTAAACCTCCTTTTTTATCCCACCAGTGCTCCGGACTCACTCTAAATTTGCCGACAACTGCCGCCTCGGGTCATAATGCAGCCCCGGCATGATCTTTTCACCAGCCATGTCAGACCGAAAAGCCTCGCACGCATGAGGCACCAGGAACACTGTAGTGATTGATAATTATCCCGATTTTTCATTTATAAAGCTGTCGAGGTGAGATAACTTAACAATTAATAATGATAATAATTAATAGTATAATTGATGCAATTCACAATAATGTTCTAAAAAAACAGCAGAATTGATAATAAAAATACCGCCGCACTTTCGGAAGAGAATGCAAAAATTACATGGAAAAAAAAATGAGGTGGGATCATTTGATGAGTGGAATGGCCTCCACCGCATCCGGGTTAGCAAGAGCGGATACGTCTCCTGTGGGGTTTCCAAGAGCTTTGGCCTTGATGACGCGGCGCATGATCTTGCCGCTCCTCGTCTTGGGCACGTCCTTGACGAAGTAAATAGCTTCTGGACTGGCTACCGGTCCCAGGACCGTCCTCACGTGCTTGATCAGCTCTTTCTTCAGCTCATCGGTCTCTTCGTTCCCGGATCTGAGAGAAACGAAGGCAATGATTACCTCACCTTTGACCTCGTCAGGTTTGCCGATGACTGCTGCCTCACCAACCTTGGGATGAGCGACAAGAGCGGACTCGACCTCAGCGTTGGAGAGCCGGTGTCCGGCAACCTTCAGCACATCGTCGATCCTGCCCTGGATGGTGATATATCCATCCTTGTCCTTTTGGGCTTTATCGCCTGCCAGGTAAGTTCCGGGTCTGATGTCCCAGTAAGTGGACCAGTATTCTTTCTGGTACCTTACAGTATCTCCGTAGAAGGCTCTGAGCATGGAAGGCCAGGGTGTATTGCTGACGATGTTGCCTCCCGTTCCTGCCGGCACCGGATTTGCATCTTCATCGAGGATATCGATGTTGAATCCGGGCAGCGGGAATGTCGGTGAGCCCGGCTTGAGCGGTGTGATGGGCAGAGGTGATACCAGGAAGGTTCCTGTCTCAGTCTGCCACCAGGTGTCCATGATCTGGCATTTGTCGGCACCGAAATGCTTTCTGTACCAGATCCATGCCTCTGGATTGATGGGCTCGCCCACAGATCCGAGCAGCCTTATGCTGGAGATATCGTATTCCTTGGTCCATTTTTCGCCTGCCTTCATGAACATTCTGATTGCAGTTGGGGCTGTGTAGAAGACAGATACCTTATTGTCCTGGATGATCTTGAACCATCTGCCGAAGTCCGGGAAGTCGGGAGCGCCCTCGTACATCATGCTCGTTGCACCGAGCACGAGCGGCCCGTAAACTATGTAGGAGTGGCCTGTGATCCATCCGATATCTGCCGTGCACCACCAGACATCATTCTCCTTAATGTCAAATACCCAATGCAGAGTCTGGGCCGGTCCGACGCAGTATCCGCCATGAACGTGCTCGATGCCTTTGGGCTTGCCAGTAGTGCCCGATGTGTACAGAATGAAAAGCCTGTCCTCCGGGTCCATCTTCTCGCACTCGCACTCCTCCGACTTTCCGGCCACCAGGTCGTGCCAGTAGATATCTCTGCCCTTCTTCATGGGGACCTCCAGGCCCGTCCTCTTGACAACGATTACGTTCTGCACCGACGGAGTATTGGCTGTGGCTTCGTCAACATTGGGCTTGAGGGGAATAGGCTTGCCGCGTCTGTATAGACCGTCCGTGGTTATTACCGCTTTAGCCTCGGCATCCAGGATCCTGCTGTTCAGGCCGCCGGAGGAAAATCCGGAGAACACTATGCAGTGAATGGCACCGATCTTGGCGATGGCAAGCATGGCTATGGGCAGCTCGGGGATCATGGGCATATACAACATGACTCTGTCCCCTCTCTTCACACCCAGGCTCTTGAGGCCGTTGGCGAACTTGTTTACCTCCTTGTATAGCTCTCCATAAGTAATCTTCCGAGTAGGCTGATCGATGGGCTCAGGCACAAAGATATAGGCTACCTTGTCCTTCTTAGCACCCTTGGCATGCCTATCTACCGAGTTGTAGGCGACGTTGCACTTGGCACCCAGGAACCACTTGGCATAGGGTGGCTTCCATTCCAGGATCGAACCCCAGGGCTCAAACCAATCCGCATAAGTCTTGGCCATCTCACCCCAGAACTGGATATAGTTAGCAGAGCACCACAGGCGCAGCTCCCGCTCTGTCTTGAAGCCTTTCTCTTTCATCCATTTCATGACGTTGGAGTTTTCTGCAAGCTCTCGAGTAGGCTCGAATATCCTGGTCTCCTCATATAGCACCGATGTCTTTGCCGTTGATTTTTGCTCAGCCATTTTCTTCCTCCTTTTGTCGATGTTTCCAAAACTGCCGGCCTATTTGTTCGAACAGCTCAGGCGAATTGGGCTCGCAATGTTCTAGGGTAACATCGCGTCCAAAAAAGCTAGGCTGGTCCCGGAAACATTGTCACGATTGATTATTTTCATTATTAATAAGGTTAGTGGTACGATAAGTGCTTAGATTCATCTTATTTAAAAATACAAAAAAGTTTAATCGTGTCCAAAGCCGCCCATTCCTTCTAACAGATTCGCGGCCATCGAATTTTCCCCAAAAATCTATCACTCTTGTTCGATAATTATTAATGAAAATAATTTGTTCAAATGAAGATCATCGCGATTCAAACGAGATCTGCCCATCCGGTTAGGTAATATGAGTTAGATGCGGTTATTTTAACGTGAATTGAAGATCCCATTACCGGATTTCCGTAGACGACCATACCTAAGTAGTTCGCTGCCCTGGCCTTCATGGTGCCGTTCCTGCCGCGCTCTGTAACCCGCGCTTGTAGAGTCCGCCCCACCAGGCGTTCATTGTTTCTAGCGGCGATTTGCAGCCACAGTCGCGTCAACTCTCTTGATCTGTCCTTTTTGATGCGGTCCGGCATGTCGTACAGCCGCGCGGCAGGGGTGCCGGGCCGGGGGGAGAATTTGGTTATATTGACCTTATCCGGCTGCACCAAGCCGACTAGATCGAGTGTCTTTTGGAAGTCTTCCGCGGCCTCTCCCGGAAATCCCACGATAGCATCGGTATTCAGGGAAAGGCCGGGAAGAGCGGACCTCAATTGCCCCGCAGTTTTAGCAAAATCCTCAGACGTGTATCTTCTGCCCATGCGACCTAAAATCCTATCGGAACCAGATTGAAGCGGTATATGCAAAAATCGGTAAACCTTGGGGCTTTGCATAGCTTCAATGGTTTCCGCCAAATGAGGCTGGAGTGTATCGGGATTCATCATGCCCAATCGCAGCATGAAGTCTCCGGGAAGGGCGCATAGCTCTCTTAAGAGCGCGGGCAGGGAAAGCTCGCAGTCATTGCCGTACGAAGCCGTATCCTGGGCGGCAAGCTGAATCTCCACGACCCCCGAATCCCGCAGCATTCTCGCCTCATCGATTATCTCCCGGAGGCTCTTGCTCTTCAGCCTGCCCCTGGCCTTGCGGACTATGCAGTAGCTACAGCCGCCGTTGCACCCTTCGGCGATATTGATGATGCCGCATAAATCGTTGCGGGAATGCCTGCCGGTATCTTTTCCGGCAGTCTTGCAGGCAGGAGATCTGGTCGACTCTTGGGCAATAGACCTGCTCGCAGAGTACACACTATTCCCTGTGCCGCCGGATTCGCCGAAGGGAAAAAGCCCTGCAATCTTGACTGTCGCGTCCCTGTTGAGCGGGCCGACCAACCCCCGGCAGCTTATTTCTCCAATCGAGCCGGGCAGCGCCGCAGAAAGGCATCCTGCCACAACAAGTCGATCGCCCTGCAACAGCCGAAGCCTCTGCAAAATCTTCCTCTCCGTCTTCTCCGTGACCGCGCAGGTGTTCACTATCACTGCCTCAGCTTCCTCCAGTGTGGAAGGAATATGACCCATCTTTTGCAAGGCCCTGGCCGCATCGTGCGAGTTTCCAAAGTTTGATGTGCAGCCGAATGTTTCAATATAAAACTTCATATCAAATCTTCATGTGAATTTATCGACTCCGGCTTTCCGCGCCGCCGTCTCCTCGCGCCTCACTTGATATATTCCCACTATTGCTCCCACGATGGCCGGGGCCAGGAAGAATCCGCCGATACCCGCCACCAGCGCGCCGCCCAGGAACGAGAGCATCACCAGGAGCGGATGGAGCGATGATTTGGCCGAGACAAGATATGGCCGGATGAGCAGCTCGGAAGGCAGGTAGATTAGAGTCGAAGCCAGGATGAAGAAGACCAGCGCATCCCCCCATCCAGAGATAACATATTTGTAAACGGCAACGGGAATGATCACCACCCAGGACGTGAGAAAGGGAACCATTCCGGCCACAAATATGATGCTTGCCAGGGCAAAGGGCCGGGGAAGGTTAAAGCCATAGAATACGAATGCTGCGATGAGGCTTCCTACAATAGATGTATAGATCGTGCCGATATATATTCCGCTCAGAATATGGTCGATGCGAATCACATATTTCCTGTAGGATTCTATATCGCTCTTGGGCAGCAGGCTGATGACGGATTCCACGAAATTCTCGCCATCCGCCAGCAGGAAATAGCAGACTGGAATGGAGACGATGAAGTTGATTATGCCCAGCGACACCACCCTTCCGATATGAAAGATGGGGATGGAGGATGCGATGGGGGCGATCAATCCTACGGCGTTGTCAAGACCGCTGGCCAAGATATCGTTCAAAGCCAGAGGAAGGCCGGATGCCATCTGGTCCATCAGGATTCCGATGGTGGTCCTGACTGCCTCTTGATTGCGGGCCAGGATGATGATCTGATTGGCGATCTCCAGCATTCCCATGGTGAGGATGAGAAAGATGGGCACGACTATGCAAACGGATGCCACTAAAGATCCCAGCCTCCTCCTCGGCTCGAACTTGTCCCGAACAGGCCGGGCGACGTAGGCGAAGACCATTCCCAGG
>RPOO01000141.1 GCA_003857025.1 Methanothrix sp. | reverse complement strand
TCTTCGCAATTCCACGAAGAGCCCACCATTGAAGCCCTCAGTCAAATCGGCCTGGAATACTCGGCAGTCGGCAATCATGAGTTCGATAATGGATTAGAAGAGCTGAAGCGCATGCAGTACGGCGGCTGTAATCGAACGGACGGCTGCCAGGATGAAGAAAGATTTGTCGGAGCGGGATTTCGCTACCTGACGGCGAATGTGGTAAATGGGAGCACGGGAAAGACTCTCTTTCCGCCTTATCAAATCCAAGACATCCAAGGAATTCCGTTAGCATTCATCGGCGTTGCTCTAAAGGACACGCCCAGCATATCCCTAAGCTCGGAGACCCAAGGCTTGAAGTTTCTGGATGAAGCGGACTGCATCAATGCTGCCGTCCGGGAACTGAAGCAGAAAGGCGTTAAAGCAATCGTGGTCCTGCTTCACGACGGAGGCTATCAGAGCGGCCTGCCCGATGAGAGCATAAATCTCAGGGGAGATTTTCTCGATGTGATCAACCGCACGGACGATGATGTAGATATTTTCGTTACGGGACATTCCCATCAAGCATACATC
This sequence comes from Methanothrix sp., assembly GCA_003857025.1. Classification (GTDB taxonomy): domain Archaea; phylum Halobacteriota; class Methanosarcinia; order Methanotrichales; family Methanotrichaceae; genus Methanothrix. The sequence goes on along the minus strand of RPOO01000141.1, from coordinate 7,430 downwards.
TCCAACGCAGGCGGCAGGCTGGTGACGCAAGCGGACTGGAAAGGGCGATTTTTGACAGATATCGATCTGATCCTTAGCAAAGAGACGGGAGATGTCGTCGCGGCCCGGGCGAAGAACGTAGCTGTAACCCGCGATGTTCCCAAAGATTCCGATGTCTCGAAAATAGTTGAAAAATATTCGGCATTGGCTGCGCCTCTGGCCAACAAGGTAATCGGATCGATAAAATCAAGCATCACAAAAGATGCGAAAGCATCAGGCGAATCCGCATTGGGGGATGTCATTGCCGACGCGCAACTCTACACCACTGCCGAAACCGAAAGGGCCGTTGCCGCCTTCATGAACCCCGGCGGCATCAGAAGCGATCTGATATACAATAGCAGCGACAAAGGATTGCCGGAAAACGTAACATACGCAGATGCCTTCAGCGTTCAGCCATTCAGCAATACGCTCGTCACCATGAACCTGACGGGAAGCCAGATCGATAAGCTGCTCGAACAGCAGTTCGACAACCCCGGCCCGGGAGAAGATCGCGTTCTTCAGGTTTCCAAGGGCTTTGCATACACCTGGAACCGCAGCGCGCCTGCTGGAGAAAAAGTCGACATAAATTCCATCAAGATAGAGGGCATTCCCATAAGTGCGAATTCATCATATCGCATTACCGTCAACAATTTCCTGGCAGACGGGGGCGACAACTTCGAGGTGCTCACAGAAGGAACGAATCAGATCTATGGGATTGTTGATCTGGAAGCACTGGTCGAATACTTCAAAGCATTCTCGCCGATTTCGCCGGGACCGACGGACAGGATTAAGGTCGTACCATGAGAACGGAATCGACCCAACGAAATCATCCCGATGCAGGATTTCTGGCAGCCAAGGCCGGTATTCATGCGGCCTTGATATCCTGCAATTAACCTTTTTTTGAATCCAGCAATTATCCGAGGATGGCGCTAGACGAGCGGTATCAGTTAAGCTAGATAAGATTAGCAGGATGAAAATTTGTTTCGTTAATTTCTGGCTTGCTTTGGCAAGAATGAAAGCCAAGAATTTGCGATTCTTGAGATTTTATCGATGAGATAGAAGTCATAGCAATCGATATCCTAGCAAAAGCCGTCTTTCAAAAAATCGTTTTGAGAAAGATTAAATCCATCTTATGCAAGAGATCAATTACAGAATTACAGACCACAATACACGAGAGCTAAAATGAAATCGATTATCATCAAAGGTGCCCGCGAGCACAACTTGAAAGACATCACAGTAGAGCTTCCCCGGGACAAATTCATAGTCATCACCGGCGTCTCAGGCTCCGGGAAATCAACGCTTGCGTTCGATACCATCTATGCCGAAGGCCAGCGACGCTACGTTGAATCTCTCTCCGCCTATGCCCGTCAGTTCCTGGGGCAGATGGACAAGCCCGACGTGGACTCCATCGAAGGGCTATCTCCTGCCATCTCCATCGAGCAGAAGACGACCTCAAAGAATCCGCGCAGCACAGTCGGCACGGTCACGGAGATATACGATTATCTGAGGCTGCTATTTGCCCGCATTGGAGTGCCCCATTGTCCTGATCACCACATACGCATCGAGTCCCAGTCCCCGGAGAGGATCGCAGACAGCATCGTCCTGGATGCCGAAAAAGCCGCCCAAAAGGATAACGGCCCAAGCGGTCAGGTGACGATACTCGCGCCGATCGTTCGCCAGAAGAAAGGAACATACGGCCAGCTGTTGAGAGATCTGAATGCGGAGGGCTTTTCTCGGGCGCGGGTGAACGGGGAGATCCTGCGAACCGATGAGGAGATCGAGCTGGACCGCTACAAGAAGCATGACATCCAGATTGTCATGGACCGGCTGGACCCAAAAGAGGATCGGTCCCGGCTGGTGGAGGCCATCGAAAACGCCCTGAAAAGAGCGGATGGGCTCGTCGTGGTTCTGAAGGCAGATGGAGAAGAGATTTTATATTCCGCCAAGATGGCGTGTCCCGTCTGCGGCATGGCCTTCGAGGAGCTGCAGCCGCGCATGTTCTCCTTCAACAGTCCTTTTGGTGCCTGTGAGGCTTGCAATGGCCTTGGCATTCGCATGGAGTTCGACCCGGACCTCATTATACCGGACAAAGACCTGTGCATTGCCGACGGTGCCGTTGCCCTCTACCGCAACGCTGTGGACGGCTGGCGCGGTCAGCATCTGGCAGCGATCGCCAAGCACTTCGGCTTTGATATTTTCACACCCATGCGGAACTTAACGGACGACCAGTACAACGCCCTTATGTACGGCTCGGATGAGCGCATCAAGTTCAGCATGAGCATGAAGAACGGCGATGCTTACTGGTCGCACAACGCTTCATGGGAAGGACTGATACCGCAAAGCGTGAGACTTTATGGGCAAACCAACTCCGATTACCGGCGCGAGGAGCTGGAGAAGTTCATGCGGGTTCTGCCCTGCCCATCCTGCAACGGTAAGAGGCTGAAGCAAAAGATTTTGGCCGTGAAGGTCGGCGATCGCTCCATCGTGGATGTTACCGATCTTTCCATCAGCGATTCCATCGCGTTCTTCGAGCAGCTTGAACCGACGCTCTCCGAGAAGGAGGGCGAGATCGCCCGCCAGGTGCTCAAAGAAATCCGATCCCGTTTGGGCTTCATGGAGCATGTGGGCCTCGGCTACCTGACACTGTCCCGCAATGCCGGAACCCTGTCGGGCGGCGAGGCGCAGCGCATTCGCCTGGCAACGCAGATCGGCTCGAACCTGACCGGCGTTCTCTACGTCCTGGACGAGCCGTCCATCGGCCTGCATCAGAGGGACAACGCCAGGCTCAACGAGACATTGAAGGAGTTGCGGGACCTCGGAAATACTCTGATCGTCGTAGAGCACGATGAGGAGACCATTCGCAGCTGCGACCATGTCCTCGACATCGGACCGGGTGCCGGGATTCATGGTGGCTATGTTGTGGCGGAAGGAACGCCGCAAGAGATAGAGAAGAACCCGGCATCACTCACCGGCCAGTATCTTTCCGGCAGCAAGAGAATCGAAACGCCGCCCACCCGCAGGACGAGCAATTCGTACATCCGCATAAAAGGCTGCAAAGAGAATAATCTGAAGGATGTAGATGTCGAAATTCCCATAGGCATCCTGACCGCGATTACCGGCGTTTCGGGATCGGGCAAGTCCACGCTGATCTACGACACGCTCTATCGGGCTCTGATGAAGAAGATCTACAAGTCCAGCGAGACGCCGGGCCAATATGATGAGCTGATCTTTGATTCGGAGATCGACAAAGTCATCGTCATCGATCAAAGCCCCATCGGCAGGACGCCGCGCTCCAATCCCGCCACTTACACCAAGGTTTTCGACCCCATCCGCCAGGCCTTTGCCGAGGTCAAGGAGGCAAAGGTGCGGGGGTATCAGGCGGGCCGATTCTCCTTCAACGTGAAAGGCGGGCGCTGCGAAGCCTGCCAGGGCGACGGGCTGATCAAGATCGAGATGAACTTTCTGCCGGACGTTTACATCGAATGCGAGGAGTGCAAAGGAACTCGCTACAACCGGGAGACCTTGGATGTCAAGTACAAGGGCAAGTCCATCGCCGAGGTGCTGGACATGACCGTAGAAGAAGCAAGAGAGCACTTCCAGAACATCCCCACCATTCGAAGCAAGCTTGATACTTTGCTTGGCGTGGGACTCGGCTACATCAAATTGGGCCAGAGTTCGACAACACTCTCAGGCGGCGAGGCGCAGAGGATTAAACTGACGCGGGAACTGGCCAAGAGGGCCACCGGCAGGACCATTTACCTGCTCGATGAGCCGACCACGGGGCTGCACTTTGATGACGTCAAAAAGCTGATTGCGGTTCTGAATGATCTTGTGGCGATGGGAAATACCGTTGTCGTGATTGAGCACAATCTCGATGTGATCAAGTCTGCGGATTATGTCATCGATCTTGGGCCGGAGGGCGGGAACGCAGGCGGGCTGATCGTGGCGGCAGGGACGCCGGAGGATGTGGCGAAGGTGGAGGAGAGCCATACCGGGAAGTTCTTGAGGAAGGTTCTTTCCAATTCGTTGTCCAACAGCAGACCGGCTGCAAGCAAAAAACGCCATCGAAAGACAAGATGAGCGTTTTGTCCTCTATTTTTTCCCCGACGAGGTCAGCAGTCAGTTAGCGCTTTCCGTATCGTCTCACGTGGTCCCAGGCCTCATGCAGTTCAGGGTGACGTTCCTGGTTAGTATAAATCGTCATGTCCTCTCGCCCGAAGAGCTTCCGGTCCTCGCCCACCGGACAGACCTTGATGCATATCCCGCACGGTGAGATCCCCTGCCGGTTCAGCTCAGCGCTGTGAGCTGCGCAGTTCTTCTTCACCGTGAGCCCTGCCGGATAATCCTGCTCATCCAGAGCCGCTGCCGGGCACATGCGCACGCAGCGCATGCACCGCGTGCACAGATCCAAATCGAGCAGCGGGTCCGAGGGGAGTTCGGCGGCAGTGAAGATAGAGCCGAAGCGCACCCGAGGGCCAAATTCCGGCGTGAGCAGCATATTGTTCACTCCAAAAGTACCAAGCCCGGCCAGGAATGCGGCATGTCTGTGCGAGAAGAAAGCGACCGGATTTTTCACAAGTGCCTCGACGCCTGCATATCCGTCTCTAGGAACGAAAATCGAGGGATAGCCGCGATCATTCAGAAAATTTGCCAGGCGGTAAGAGTATTGGTCAAGCAGCGAATTAACAGTCAGGTATAGCTCTCGATAGAAGATCGAGGAAGTTGTTTCAAGAACGGGCAGAGTAACAGGAAGACCGATAACGATCACGGATTTTGCTTCAAGAAATATCGACTGCGGGAAGAATTCCTTTGGCACCCAAGGCTGAAAAGGCGGATTTTCCCATTGAGCGACATCTGCGATTCCCATGAGCGGTATGTCGAATGACTCGCATTTCTCCTTCAATGACTGCAATAGATTATTCATGGCAGATTCTACTTGGTCGATATGGTTCATAAAATATTAGGCCGCTTTTTTGCATTCTAATTTTTGCTCGTTTCAAGAAACTTAAGCATCGGCTTCAAATTCCACGGATGAGAAACTACAGGGAAAGAAAAATAAATATTGAGATCACTTGTAACCAATGTAATAATTTCAAATGATCGAGGCGGAGTGAAAATGGGTTCAATTGCAAAGATAGTACTGGTGATGATATTGGCAGCCCTTCTGCTGCCTATTGTGACGTGCAGCGCAAATGCGGTAGAATATCGTCCCGGTGAGAAGGCCGCAGAAGATCTCTTCAACAAAGGCATCGGCAAACCGTGGGTAGGCGGAGATCCATTCCCATCGAGCCACTGGACAGGCACGCAAAAAAGCGTTGTCGTGCGGCCTTACAGCAGCTACAGCATCATCGGTTACCTGAATGCGGCTAAAAGCCTCAGCATTGCGACAGACACTGGAAATGGACTTCAGCTTTTGACCGGCTTTGGAAGCTATCCCGTTTACGGATATTACAGCGGCAATAAGCTGATGGGTGTTTTCATTGATCTCAGCTCATCCAGTCAGGCCGTGCAGATGTATCAGAATCATTAGGCTGCTCTAGATCGGCGCACTCTGAAGTGATAATGATGAGCCAGAAATGCAGATTCATAACCTCTTTATATTTTAGCGCACTATTATTAATTGGGGCTTAGAGAATGCTATTGAAAGATGACCTGAAACAGGCTGAGACCATAAAAGCAGGTCAGAGTTGCACGGATTTTTCCTTAAAGGATCAAAACGGCAAGGACTTCAAGCTCTCTGAAAACCAAGGTAAGAGGGTTCTTTTATCCTTTCATCCGTTAGCATGGACCTCGATTTGCGCGGAACAGATGAAGTCCCTAGAGGCGAATAAGGAGATATTTAATGCACTGAACACTGTGGCCGTGGGAATTAGCATCGACTCTGTGCCATGCAAAATGGCTTGGGCGAATCACCTAAAGATAATTAAAACCTCAATTTTAGCCGACTTTTGGCCGCACGGCGGGGTTGCGGCCCAATTCGGTCTATTTCGGGAGAAGGAAGGATTTTCCGAGAGAGCAAATGTCATCGTCGACGAGCACGGAAGGGCTGCTTTTGTAAGAGTCTACGAACTAAAGCAACTGCCTCCGATCGATGAAATAGTTGAAGCGCTTAAGAATTTGCGCTAATTTTCTATTTTCTGAATATTCAGATTGCACTCAATTTGCAGCTTCATCTCAGGAGAGGAGAACCTCTGGCGAAAAGTTGAGCGCGGCAGCGTTTTGGTCTGGCGGCCTTTTCGGGCGCACAGGTGCCCGATCTACCGTGCAGGATTCGTTGTTTGATTTTGACCCCAGGCTTTGCTTACCAGATTTCGCCCAAGTTAAGCGGCGCAATTGATGAGAAAGCAAACATATTTATAAATTAGCACAAAATTGAGGTTAAATCTCGCATACAACTGATCACTGGAGGAAAAATGCAGATAACATCAAGCTATATGGGATGTTTGAAAGGCAATTATAATTATCTATTTTTTTTGTTAATTGAAGACTATATTTCAGAGCAGAAGCATTTATCAGAAACTATTGAAAACGCGTTGAAAACACTTGCACGCAGATTAGGCGATAGAGGTGTAGTTATCGTCCCATTCCAAAAAGATGAAAATAAAATTAAAGACGAAATAATATCGAAAAATTGGACAAAACGCGAAAGAAGTGCCCTTTGGAAGTCACCAGGATTATTATTAATTGGCGAAGATTTTGCGAACTTTGACCCATGCAAGAGTAACGGCAATTGGATTTACATTCCGTTAGAAGATTTAATTGATACAAGTCGAATGGAAAAAATGCTTGTAATATTCGACCTTTTCGATGCTTTAACTAAGGCATGCGAAAATGATATCAGCATCCCTGATCTAAGAGAACAACTTAAGCAAAGAAATCTATCGAATAGAGCTAAAAGAGTAATAGACGAAACACAAATTCAGTTCGGACCCATTGCGACCAATATCGCTGACATTAAAGAAACAATTAATATTTGTCTGGATTATGTTAGCGATTGATTGATACATAATTATCATATCCCGACTAATGAAATTGATCATGAAGGTTGGCAACATTCAGGAGAGGGGCTGTTTTGTCTAGATTTTTATGATTAATATTTAATAAGCTGAATACCTAATCAGAACCTTAATAGAATGTTAGATAAACGCTGCAACGTTCTGGTCTGGCGGCCTTTTCGGGCGCACAGGTGCCCGACTGACCGTTCAGCATGGATAAGTTGAAAATGAATAGAACGCACTGCTTTGCTAATCCAAATAGAAATGCAGAAATTTTTCAAGCATTTAATCTAGGCTTGCAGAAAATGAAAGAAAGTTAGGTGAGCACGGCAGCGTTCTGGTCTGGCGGCCCTTTCGGGCGCACAGGTGCCCGACTGACCGTTCAGCATGGCTAAGTTGAAAATGAATAGAACGCAC
>RPOO01000140.1 GCA_003857025.1 Methanothrix sp. | reverse complement strand
ATACTGGTAGAGATATCTCTGCCTGCTGCCGCTGTCCGCCAGATCCTTGCCGCGCAAAATGTGGGTCGTGCCGAGCAGGTGATCCTCCACTGCCGACTCGAAATCCAGCAGCGGCCAGACGCGGTACTTGTCTCCGACCAACGGGTGCGGCGTGGTCACGATGCGAAAAGCCGGCCAGTCGCGAATGGCCGGGTCCTTGTGGGACATGTCCGTCTTGACCCGCAAAACCGCCTGGCCCTCGGCCAGCCTGCCGTCAAGCATCTGCTTCCAGAGTTCCAGATTCTGGTCAATCGACTGATCCCGGTGCTCGCAGGGAATGCCCTTGTCCTTGTGCTCCTTGAAGACTGCCTGCGGGCAAGCGCAAACGTATGCTCCGCCCCGGCGTATCAGCTCCTCCGCGATCGGGTAGTACCTGTCGATCCGCTCGCTGGCCGTGATCACGAGGTCCGGCTTAGCGTCAAGCCAGTTGCAGTCCTCCAGATACCAGCCGTAAGCTTCAGGCATGGGCCGCTTCTTCACCGGGTCCGTGTCATCGAAACGGATAATGAATTTGCCGCCGTACTTCTTCACGTACTCGGAGTTGACGATGATGCCACGGGCGCTGCCAAGAGTCGGCGGACCGTTGGGGTTAGGCGCAAAGCGCATCACTACGCCCTTTTCCGCTCCATCGAGCGCAGGCAGTCCCTTATCAGGTTCTTTCTTTATAGAGAGCTCAACTATGAGTTCGGGCGCTATGGCCTCCAGCCTCTTTTGCCACTCTTCCGGGCTCGTCTTCTCTATCTCGGCCAGGACTTCTTTTACTAGGGGCGATACTTCCTTGGCCCGCGCGCGTAGCTCCGGGTGTTCGCCCATGAGCTTGCCCATGACCGCCCCGGCATTGGGCGCGGCCTTATACTTCACCGCGTTCTGCAGCGCATACTTCTCGATGAGCTCTCTTGTATCTTCCATTTTGATTGGTCTCCTAAATCAGAATTTAGGTCAAATTAGGTCAAATGCTGGGACGAATATTCCCCGGCAATTCTTCACTTTCACGTTCGCGTTTGATAATTTCAAATGGGTAATTTCAATTAATCTACTTTAATTTGATTGTCTAATCGGCTCTTTGCCAGGGCGAGGGCATCGCGGATGATCTTGTCGTGATCAAAAGCAAGGGCTGGAAGGCTATTCAAAGGAAAGACCTCAGCCGATTTAGCGTCAGATCCGCTAGCAAGCTCACCCTTTCCCGCAGCGAGATAGGCAACGGATACGACGTGCCCTCTGGAATCGCGCTTGGGATCGGAGTACACACCCACCAGCCCCAGCAGTTCGATCTGCAGGCCCGTCTCCTCTCGCGCTTCCCTCTTCGTTGCGTTCTCCACCGTCTCGCCCACTTCCACGAACCCACCGGGGAGAGCAAAGCTGCCCTGGTATGGCGGGTTCTTCCGTTTTATCAACACAATACCTGATCCAAATAGTATTACGGCATCCACTGCCAGCAAAGGAGTCTGCAAGTCAAATCACCGCAACCGAAAGGCTTAATTACGACTAGGGACGGAGGGATGTACGGCAAAGGTCGATTATGGAAATATCCCTCCCTACCCAACATCCAGTCGACCTTTGCTATTCTTTTCCGCTTCGCCTTTATGAATCACTCACGTTCTCCAGCTTTATCGCGTTTCTTGTTCGGCCCTCTTCTCTTAACACTATCATGTACTATCATATACTATCAAGTCAATGTCACTTGCAGGACCCCAGAACCAAATCTAAAAATCATTCGGAAATCGCGCTGTGAATCACGCTAAAATACCGGAGCATTCTGATCTAAACCATATGCCATTTTATGTTCTGAAGCTGGGAGGCAGCCTTCTTGAATCGTCTCGGGATTTGGTGCGCGCGCTCGTCGGCCTGGCGGAAGACGGCTACAGCTTTCTGATAGTGCCGGGCGGCGGGCCATTGGCCGATCTGGTGAGAGAGATTCATGCGCGCCACGCATTCTCCGAGGAAGCAGCTCACTGGATGGCCGTTCTGGCTATGGAGCAGTATGCCTATTTTCTGGCGGACGGCATGGGCGCGCGACTGGTGGATGAAATCGGAAAACCGAATTGCGACGGCATTGGGCAGGTTGACATCCTCTTGCCTTACCAGGCATTGAAGAAGGATGATGTCGGGCTTGAGCACAATTGGGATTACACATCGGACTCCATTGCCATGCTGGCGGCACTGCGATTGGACTCGCCCCTCATCAAGGCCACCAATGTGGACGGCATAGTCATGGAGGGAAAGGTCCAAGAAGTGGTATTTGCAAGTTGTCTACTGGGGAAGGAAAGCTGCCTTGACCAAGGGACGCTGCGGCTTCTCATGCGTAAGGGCATGGGCGCGAGCCTTCGGATTCTGAACGGCACAGATCCGAGCGCATTCATTTCAGCATTAAAATCGGAAAACGGCGGCACGACCGTCATCGGTCGATGATGATGTGCCTGTTGTTTGGCATTGGCGCAATCGCAGTTATTTGGCCGCATTCCTTAGGGCATGATGCCTGGAAAACTCGGCGACCTATGGGAAGGTTTATAGAGGGAAATACATCAATCAGAGGGGAGATAACATGAAGGAAGAATTGCCAGAGAAATGCATATCATGTGGCATTGCGCTTACCGGCGTGGGCGGGACCAGATTTCCCTGCCCGAGCTGCGGAACCGTGATCGCCAGATGCAACCGCTGTAAGAAACAAAGCAACGTTTATACCTGCAAAGCTTGTGGCTTCTCAGGGCCGTGAGGTGACTCGAAATGGGTGACGCGGCAGTTAGAATGAAGGTCATGCCTGAAAGCACGGACATTGACCTGGCCAAGCTCAGGGAAGAGATCGTCAAGGTGATACCAGCATTTGCCAAGTTGCATGTCATTGAAGAGATGCCTATCGCCTTTGGTCTGAAAGCTCTGATAGTCGTAACCATCATGAACGATAAGGGCGGCCACAGCCCGGATGAGATAGAGTCGGCTGTAGCTAAGGTTCCCGGCGTTGAGTCTGTAGTTGTCGAAGAGGTCGGGCTCCTCTAAAGCCTCTCCTTATTTTAATGCCGCGAATCGGGCCATAATCGGGCTTGTAGATCAGTGGTAGATCGCCGCCTTCGCAAGGCGGAGGCCACGGGTTCGAATCCCGTCAAGTCCATTTTCTTGTCCATATATTTGATATAATTTAATACCTAATTTTAATGCATACATTAAACACATAATTTTATTATCCAATCCCTATATATTCTCGTGCGAATTTTTTTTCGATCATAGCGGCATTGCTTCCTTCTCCCACGTCGGATTTTTCCAGAAAAATACTTAAGTTCGCACATGCAATAAAATGAATTATGGCAGGAGTCCTCGATCACCTGGCGAAGCCGAAAAAGCAGGCAATTCAGCCTCACCCAAGTTCGCGAAGCGGCAGCGATGATCAGGTCGCGATGGAGCTTGATGCCGCCAAAGAGATATTGGCCGAAGTCTTCAGCATCTCGCCTCAAGAGGTTGAGGAGATGATTCGGCGGCGCAGCGAGGATCGGATGCTCTGGCCGGAGGGCTTCCGGATGGATGAATAGCCAGGCATCATGATTCCAGCAAGAACAATTTTATCAAGATCAATTGTCAACCGCGGCTTTGAGCGAGCAGATACAAATTTAACCGTCCAAGAGAGGAGATTATTTGATGGCAAAGCTCACAGGACTCATCAAAACCGTTATTGGTGCAGCTATTTTTAGAAAAGCAATCAAGGGCGCATTCACGATCGCTCTGGCGAAATCTTTGAACTGGATCACGCGACCCGAAACCCTATCAATGCTCGGCAAACATGCCTCTAATTTGCTGAAATCAAAGCCAGCTGGCGCCGGTCCCGGCATTCTTCAGACCATGCTCAAGGGCCTGCTCGCCTTCGCGCTTCTAAAAACGATGAAAAAGAGCTGGATCGCCGAGCCCGCCCTGCTCTCAACCATCGCGGCGCTCTTGCTGGCCATTATGAAGCCTAAAGATGCCGCCCAGGAGTCGACGGCGGGCGCATCTGGATCCAGCGGTCGCAGAGATAGGGTAATCGACATAGACGATTACACGGTCGTTGAAGAGAAGTTGTGATTTTCCCGGTTCCGAGCTTTCTTCGCTCATCTCTTGGCAGCGAAATAGCCCTAGCAGCCCTAGTCGGCTCGCACCACCAAGACCGGCACCTTGGAGTTGCGCACAACCTTCTCAGCAACGCTGCCGAGCAAGAATTTTTCCAGGCCGGAAACGCCTATGCCGCCTACAACGATGAGATCCATCTTTCCATCTCGCGCAAATTTCAAAATATCTTCGGCTGGATGCCCTTCCAGGATCACGCTATTTGCCGTGAGGCCCGCCAACTTGGCCTTCTCCGTAATCATGCCGGTGGCCGCTTCTCCTTGAGACTGCAGGTTGCTTTTGATTCCAGCAATCAGGCTGCCGCTTTCTTTTGTTTCCAGGGCCCCGAGGGAGGCATATTCTTTGCTGGTATCTATGACATACAGAGCCGTGACTTTCGCGCCGAAGAGCTTGGCCATATCAATGCCGACCTCTGATGCTCTCTCGCTGTGCTTTGAGCCGTCGGTGGCGATCAAAATATTCTCCGTCATAAAACACACCCATAGTTCTTTTAAACTTTTTATGTTATAATTATTTTCATCAGACTGCCTCCATACGTCTCAAAATCGAGCCGGTCCCCCAAAGTCCGGTAACCACGCTCAAAGGATACAATCAAATATCTGTGCTCAGGAATTTAGAAAATAATGTCGTCATTTCCGGGTGCAGAGGATCTGGCCGAATACATTCGCAGAAACTATTCAGGTCGCGTGGTCGAGGTCGGCGTGGGTTATCTTCCCGATGTCGCGGCAATCCTGAAAGCGGGAGGAATGGATGTGCAACTCACGGATAAAGAGGCACGCACTCTCGGCCATCTGGCTGCAGAGAAGGACGACATATTCTCGCCCCGGCTCGATCTGTACCTGGGAGCGAGCCTGCTTTACGCTCTTCGCCCGCCCCTTGAGCTGCAGATCGGCATGGGGGAGATGGCAGGTCGAATCGGTGCCGATGTGCTGGTCAGGCCTTTGGGAGACGAGGTGGCGACCTTGCCCGGCTTTTCCAGAAAGCTTGTCAACTTCGGCAGGGCCAGGTTCTTCCTCTTCCAGCTATGTCGCTGATTTTGGCGGCAAATTCCCTGGATTGTTCGCTCAAAAATCCGGCGTCATATCCAAGGCCAATTCGCCGATGGCAGGCATTGCCCGCCAATTGTGGAGCATTACCGGCTAATTCGACAATTCCGGCACAGTTCTCTTGAGGATTTCTGACGCGATCACTACCACCAAGGATGCCGCCAGTATCAGGACCCAGCTATGCAACACAAGCGCCGTGGTGCCGAAGACTGATTGCATGAACGGCACATAAACGACAGCCAGCAGTGCCATCACCGACGCCGCCATTCCAAGTATCAGTTTTTTGTTGCCCAGAGGATTCATCTTCAAGACCGACTCGTCCAAAGATCTGCTGCAGTAGGCGTTGCACACCGTAAGCAACCCAAGGCTCATAAACGCTACCGTTCTGGCATAGACCAAATCCTCTCCCGCATCAAGCGACAGGGCATAAAGGCCCAGCGTGCCGATCACAATCGCGCCTGAGATTCCCAGAGTATAAATCAGCAGGCCGCGAGAAGGCATACTCTCAGCAGGGTCACGCGGCTTCTTGTTCATGATGCCAGCATGAGCCGGTTCGATGGCAAGCCCGATGGCCGGGAACTCTTCGGCTATGACGTTGATCCAGAGGATCTGCACGGCCAACAGGGGAACGGGAAAACCGAGCAACACGCCCAAAAAGATGACGGCAAGCTCGGCAAAGCTCACGGAGAGGAGATAGGACGCGCCCTTTCGGATGTTGTCGTAGATCCTCCTGCCCTCCTCGACGGCGCGAACGATTGTAGCGAAGTTGTCGTCGGCAATGATCATGTCCGATGCTTCCTTTGCCACCTCCGTGCCCGTCCTGCCCATAGCCACACCGATGTCTGCCGCTTTCAGGGCTGGGGCATCGTTCACGCCGTCGCCGGTCATGGCAACGATGTTGCCCCGGCTCTTCAGGGCTAAAACGATGCGCACCTTATGCTCGGCTGTAACCCGGGCAAATATTGAAGCTTCGCCGATCCTGCTTTGCAGTTCCTCATCGCTCATGCCTTCAAGCTGCGCGCCTGTGACGGCATCCCCCTGGCCGATGCCAAGCTCCGCTCCGATGGCCTTCGCCGTCAGCGGGTGGTCGCCCGTGATCATGATCGGTCTGATGCCTGCACCAAGGCAGACGCGAATGGCATCTTTAGCTTCTTTCCTTGGCGGGTCCATCATGCCAGATAGCCCGGCGAAGGTGAGACACGATTCCACCCACTCTATCTCGCGCGGCTCCTGCTCTTCCATGTCCTTCCAGGCAAAGGCCAGCGTCCGCATGGCTCTTTCGGCCATGTCGTCGGCTGCCTGCAAAACGGCCCGGCGGTCTTCTTCCGTTATCGGCCTGATCCCCTGGGAGTCCATAATCGAAGTACACATGGGCAGCACATTCTCCGGTGCGCCTTTCATGGCCGCAATCAAACCTTCTCTCCCGGATCGGTGGACTGTCGTCATACGCTTGCGATCCGAGTCGAAAGGATACTCGACGACCTCGACGTACTCGTTTCTGATTTCTTCAAATGCGCCCGCTTTTTTGGCAGCCACCAGGAGCGCTGCTTCCGTCGGATCTCCTACGATGCGACTCTTGCCGTCATCCTGGCTCAGGTCGGCATTGTTGCAGAGAACTGCGATCTTCAGGAACTGATCGACATCGCAATTCTCTGCTTTATTTCGCATATCAACAGCCCGACCAGCTTCGATAAATTCCCCCACCGGCTCGTAGCCCTCTCCCGTCACCTGCACCGATCGGTAGGTGCGAATCTCTCGCAGCGTCATCTCGCCGCTGGTGAGAGTTCCGGTCTTGTCCGTGCAGATGACCGTAATTGACCCGAGGGTCTCCACGGCGGGCAGGCTTCGGATGATAGCGTTTCTCCTGGCCATTCTCTGGGTTCCGAAGGCCAGGGCCAGCGTCACTACAAAAGGAAGAGCTTCGGGAACTCCGGCCACTGCCAGAGCGATGGCAGTGATGAGGGTTTCCATGATGGGAGAACCTCTGGCCACAGCCAGCACGAACACCGCCACGGAGATCGCCAGCACCAGGATGGCCTGCCGCTTGGCCAGATGATCGAGCTTAATCTTGAGGGGCGGCTCGGACGGGTTTTCTGAGATCATCCTGGAGATCTTGCCAAGCTCAGTGCCGGAGCCTGTAGCAGTTATCACGGCCCTGCAGTTGCCGTAGGAGACGAAGGTGCCCATGAAGACCATATTCTTCCTGTCTGCCAGAGGCGTTGCATCAGGCAATGGGCCGATGCTCTTTCTTATCGGCAGAGACTCCCCCGTCAGTGCCGCCTCAATGACCTCGAATCCGGTCTCCTCGATGATGCGTCCGTCGGCAGGAACCTTGTCGCCCGCTTCAAGAAATATCACGTCTCCGGGAACAAGGTCGCTCGCGGGAAGCGAGGCCATCTTGCCGTCCCGGAAAACATCTGCCTCCGGGGCCTGCATATCTCGCAAGGCTTCCATCGCTCTTTGTGCTTTGTATTCTTGCAGGAAACCGATGATCGCGACCAGGAAAACGATGGCCAGAATAACATAGGCATTAGCGATCTCACCGGCCACAAAGGAGATGATGGCGGCGAAGATCAGGACTATGACCAGATATTCTTTGAACTTGCTCAGAAATAGCCACAGGAGCGACGGCCTGGCTGGGCTTGCCAGTTGGTTGGGACCCAACTCCTGCAAAAGTCTTTGCGCGTTCTCGGAATCGAGGCCGCCGGGCCCGGACTGCAAAGCGGCCAGAGAGTCATCGACTGTGACGGCATGCCAGAGGGTTGTCATGGTTCACTCTAAATCTTCAATTTCACATCTTCAATTTTGCATCTGCATTTTCACATCT
>RPOO01000139.1 GCA_003857025.1 Methanothrix sp. | reverse complement strand
GAGACGTTGATCAAGTCCAGCTCCTGGTCGCAGGCAAATCCGGGGAGCATCGGCCCGCCCGTCACTACCACGGTTGGCAGGTTGAGTCTCCCGGCAGCCATTATATGCCCCGGAACGATCTTGTCGCAGGATGGAATCATGACCAGGCCGTCTAACTGGTGGGCCTGAGCCATGATCTCGATGGAATCCTCGATCAGCTCGCGACTGGGAAGTGAATATCTCATACCGGCATGGCCCATGGCGATGCCGTCGCATACTCCGATGGTCTGAAACTCGAAAGGTACGCCTCCGGCAGAACGTATGCCCGCCTTTACCGCCTGCCCGATCTTGTCAAGGTGAATATGTCCGGGAATCAGCTCATTGTAGGAATTGACCACGCCGATGAAGGGACGACAGATCTCCTCATCCGTAAGGCCCGTGGCCTTGAAAAGAGCCCTATGAGGCGTCCTTTGGGCTCCTGCTTTGGCAATATCGCTCCTCATCCGAAAACCTCGCTCGAAACCTTGCCACTTTCGCGCTTAAGTACTTGCTGATCTCAATTTGCCGCGAGAGGAAAGAGAAAAACTCTGAATATTGCGGCTAAATAATTTAAGTTAAATGGTGGGTGCGCCTCGTCGCAAGGATCGAGGCATTATGATAAAAATAAAATCAAATGGCAGCGGCACACCCCGCCGCAAGCTGCGGGGTATGCAAGGTGCCGCTGCATGAAATTGATAATAAGTATGTTAGCAGATCCACACCTAAGTTAGACACGTACGCACTTTGTCCCCGATGCAAGCATCGAGCAGTCTACCGATAATGAGTTGTCGGGCATGAAAACCGTGGCAAAAGAACTCATCTGCCTAGATGCATCTATGATGAGCCAATCGAATGCAATTAACTCTTCTTTTGCCAGCAATCCAGGCTGGAAAGGATCGGTCAGCTCAATGAAGGTAGACTACCAAGCATCAGGGTATTGCGATAAAGAATAAATATATCTCATTTATGTCTGTCCTATATGGTGAATGCTCCCTACCCTAAAAGGTAGGGCTTCTATCGCCTTTGCGAAGAGATTGCATTCCCAATCTCAGAATATTTATCGCTGCATTGAGATCTCTGTCCATAGACAAACCACATTCCGCGCAGCTATGGACTCTTTCAGAGAGATCTTTTTTGACTATCAACCCACACCTAGAACACATCTGAGATGTTTGTCTTGGATCTACCAGTACAACTCTTGAGCCAGCATATGCTGCTTTGCTCTCCGTTGATTTTACCAGCATGTTCCAAGCTACATCAGAAATGGATTTCGCGAGGCAATGGTTCTTAAGCATGTTTAGAATATCAAGATCTTCGAAAGCAATTACGCCAAAACGATTTACTAATTGACGACTTAGCTGGTTAGCAAAATCGTTCCGTCTATTCGCGATTCTCTCATGAATTCGCTCTACAACCATAGTTGCTCTCTTTCTGAGAATAGAGCCTTTAGGCAATTTATCACGTTTGCTTTGGGCTTGGGCTAATGCCTTCTCCTCTTTTCTAAAGAACCTTGGATTTGCTATCTTCTCACCATTAGACAGAGTAGCAAAGCTTTCCAAGCCTACATCGATTCCGACTATCGATCCATCCTTCCAAGGCGGAAGTGAGATATCTTCAGTCTCGACCGAGAAGCAGGCGAACCACTTGCCAGTAGGCATTCTCCGAATTGTGCAAGTCTTGATCTTACCTTCAATGGCTCTATGCAGCTTGATCTTGATATCTCCAATCTTGGCTAAATGGAGCTTGCCATTCACCATCCCAAAACCAAGTTGCGGATAAGTGATGCTGTCATAACGTCCTTTGCCCTTGAATCTCGGATAACCCGGTTCTTCGCCGGATTTTGTTCTCCGGAAAAAGGCTTTAAAGGCCAATTCTACTCGAAGAGTGACATCTTGAAGTACATGAGAATAGACTTCCTTGAGTTCAGGTATCTCAAGCTTCAACTGAGGCAATCTATCCTGAGTCTCGAAACGCTTAACTGGCTTCTGTTCCATTTCCCAGGCGTTCTTTCGGTATGCTAATGTGTCATTATAGACCCAGCGGCAAAGCTCAAGTTGCCTCTCTAGGATGCGTACCTGTGATTTTGTGGGTAAGAGTCTATAGCGATACGATTTAAGCATCAATAGAAAACAGTCGTTTGAGGTTAAATAGCTATCATTGACCAGATACTACAGCGAGGCCGAAATAGAACCATGATTTAGTCTATTCACAACGATGGATTATCCTGTCATATTCATGGCCTTAATTAAGCCTCGCTGTACGAGGCAAAGGATTCCGCATTCATTCCCACTTCAATGGATGGGGACTCCCAC
Source organism: Methanothrix sp. (assembly GCA_003857025.1). Taxonomy (GTDB): domain Archaea; phylum Halobacteriota; class Methanosarcinia; order Methanotrichales; family Methanotrichaceae; genus Methanothrix. The sequence continues at coordinate 5,704 of RPOO01000139.1, read as the reverse complement.
CCCGTCCTTCGCGATCCTACAAGTTAAATAGAACAAGACTCCAAGCCGCCCTTGGTGGTTAACCCATGGATGCTTATTCACTATTTCTGGTGTTCCTCGCGATCTACATAGCAGCATTAGTAGGCATTGGCCTATACTCCGCTCGCAGCCAGCGATCAGTCACGGACTTCTGGCTGGCGGGAAGGGAGCTTGGGCCCATAACTATAGGATTTTCTGCTGCTTCTGCCTGGATCACGGCGAGTGCCCTGCTCCTGGCCACAGGCCTATTCCTTCTCATGGGCGTTGGTTCAATATGGATTTGGGTCTTCCCCAACATCGCCGGACTGATAATAATTGCCGCGATCTCGGGAAGGATCAAGAACATCCCGGCGCTAACCCAGCCGGAGCTGATGGAGATCAGGTACGATCCCATCATCCGCGCCCCTGTGGCCGTGGCCGTCACCATCATGATGATACTCTTCTCGGTGACGGACTTCATCGGATTCAAGCTGGTTCTGAGCACATTCTTCGGCATCGAGCCTATCTACGCCATCCTGATCATGGCGGCCTCGGTCGCGTTTTATGTCAGCGTAGGAGGCTTTCGCGCCGTGGTCTGGACGGATCTCATCCAGTACATTTTGCTGGCAGGCCTTGCGATTTATGTCGCATACCTTTCACTGGGATTGAGCGCTGAGAAGGGCGTCTCCATCCTCGCGGCCTCGACCGCTCTTGGCTCAGACTGGTGGAATCTTTTCATCCTGGGCGGCCTCATGGGCGCTCTGGTCTTCCAGCTGGCGCTGGTGCCCGGATTCGTTGCGGAACAGGACCCCTGGCAGAAGATCTGGGCGGCTCGCGACGAGCGCTCCGCTAAGATGGGACTTCTCCTTGGTGCGGGCCTTTTGGCCCTGGTATATTTCTGCTGCCTGCTCACAGCCATCGGATTATCCGTGCTCTATCCCCGCCCCACGGGCGAGACTGAAGCTGAGATGCTCTACCTTAAAATCATCAGCGACAACGTCTCACCGGCGCTGCTGGCGCTGCTCACCATCGGCTTTGCCGCTGCGTCCATGTCCTGCACGGACACCTTTGCCACATCGGGAGCCTCCTGCATCTCGCGCGATCTGATCCAGCGCTATGTGCGGCCCACGGCCACCATGAAGGAGATGCTGGTGGTGAACAGAATTCTGGTGATCATCATGATCGCCATCTCTGCAGCCATTGCCCTCAATGTGAACAGCATCATGGACGCGGTGATCATCGCCACAGTCATCGGCACTACATCCTACTTCTTCCCCATCATCGGCGGCCTGTACTGGAAGAGAGCAACCACCAGCGGCGCACTGGCAGCCATCGTCGTCGGCGGCGGGACGCAGATCATGCTCATCGCCTACGAGCTGTTCTGGCGAAAGGAATCACTGGACGGCATATCTCCGCTGCTCACGGAGCACGGGGTCCTGGTGGGGCTCACCTTGAGCGCTCTGTTCTTTGTGGGCGTCTCGCTCGCTACCAAACCAACGGAAGACGTTCGACTGGCGCCATTCTTCTCGGATATCGCGGAAAGAGTGTTCGGCGGCGGCATACCAGGCGTGGACAAGAAGAGCGCACGCTACCACGACATCATCACGCATATCGAGAGCAAGATATCGGGAGAGAGGGCCCACCTCAATCTCTTCATCGACCTCGTGCCCGTGCGCGCGGACGGAGCGGCCATGCCGGAGGAACTGAAGTGGGAGCCGTTTGTGGAGAAGCTGAAAGGGATGCATACCCTCTGGTTCACGCCCACGGGAAGCCACATCGTTTACCGGCTCAGCCAGGCGGATATGCTGGCCTGCGTCAAGATGGTTCGCGGAGACAAGAACCAGATCTGGCTTTCTTCTGAGCCGAAGAGCGACCAGTGCCTGCGACAGAAGGATGAGCTGTTCCTTGCCTTCGAGGAGATCGAGGACGCACTGCTTGATTTCGGCATGTCTCCGTCGGTCCGAACATGCTAGATAACTTTCAGGTTGCAGTCATCGGCGCGGGACCTGCGGGCAGCACCGCAGCCGAGGCGGCTGCCGCGCGAGGTGCCAGCGTCGTGCTCATCGAACGCAAGAGCGAGATCGGAACGCCCGTGCAGTGCGGCGGCTTTCTGCCTGAGGCGCGCGAGCTGGCGTCGCTCATGCCGCACGCCCGTCTCCCCGAGACTCTGCAGGATATTCCGGAGCGCTGCATCCTGCACCGCACCCGATTGCAGCGCGTATTTTCGCCATACGGAAAAGCCAAAGAGTTCCCTGTTGCGGGCCGAGTCGTAGACCGCCGTGCCTTTGACCGTTGGCTCGCGACGCGTGCGGCGCGCGCAGGCGCAACCGTCCTTCCCGCGACGCGCGCAGGCATCGATGAGGGCGCTCTTCAGCTCCACGGTCGCTTTTCAGGATCGCTCAAGCCCCAGGTGATCATCGGCGCGGATGGTCCAAACTCCGTCGTCTCCAAGACAATGGGAAACAAAGGGAGTGAATGGGGCGTCTGCCTGGAATATGAGATGGTCGAGGTGGATATCGATCCGGATGCTGCCGAGATGTACTTCTCGGCGCGATACGCTCCAGGAGGCTATGCCTGGATAATACCGCTAGGCAAGAATACCGCAAATGTGGGCATAGGCGTGCGGCCTTCGTACCTCAAAGACCAAAAGCTGCCCGATCTACTGGAAGGATTCATCAGAGAGCATTTCGCTTCCGCGAAGCTGGGCCGAGGCCAAGTCCTGGCAGTCATGCGCGGCCTGGTGCCCGCGGGCGGGTCCCCTCCAGCCATTCAAAAGGAAAATATGCTCCTGGCGGGAGACGCGGCTGGCCACGTCATGGCCACCAGCGGAGGCGGGATACCGTTGGCCATTGTGGCAGGAAGAATCGCAGGCGAGGTCGCGGCAGGGCATATAAAATACAACGAAGCGCTTCGAGATTATTCGTCGCGCATTCGCGAAGAATTTGGAAGAGAGTTGACGCGATCGGTTCAGATAAGAAAGATGGTAGACATGGCCATGAAGAGCGACCGGCTCATGGACACGCTTCTCGCGGCCTTGAGTGCCGATCAGATGAAATCCATAATGCGCGCCCAAATTCCCGCCGCATTGGGATTGGTTCGCGAACTGTCGGACGATCAGCATCGCTAGAAAGCCGAAAATTCAAAGCTAATGCTTCAAAATTAAAAGCGTCGAGAGCTGGTCGGATGCCCAAGACCAGCCCGAAAAAATTTATTTTTTCTCTTCTTTTGGTGCCTTGCCGAGCAGCTCTTCTACGGGCTTGGCCCCGGCCTCCACGACCTTGACGTTGATCTGACCGATGTCGGGCGAGATCTCCCTGCCGTGGATGCTCATCCTCTTCTTTTTGCCATCTGCGATTGGGTGATACCCGGTTCCCGAAGAGAGCAAAATCGTTCTGCGCTTTGTGCCGGGAAGATCAGAACGCATGGGGAATCCCTCGCGATCGCTTCCGCCCGTGACCTGCACCGAATAGCCGGGCATGCCCAGGATATCTCCTTCAACCTTGTCGCCGATATGCTTTCCCAGAAACTTGCCTGCTCCTGGATCCTTGAGCTCAACCTGATAGGCTTTACCGCTCTTGGGATCTGAGACTACAACTCTAAAATCCATCTTCTTTCCTCATGTGTAAACGTGACTCAAAGACTACAGATCGATGCTCTATAAAATCTTATCTTGACCGCCGAGAGGTTTGAGCCGGAAAGTCAATCCAAATCGCTATTTCAGCTCAATGGTCCTGGAATAGTCCACCAGCATCGAGATAGGCATGGTTTTGATATTGGCCCCCAGCTCCTCGGCGGCTACGGGTCCGTTGACGCCCGCATAAAAAGCAATTCCAATCTTGCCCGAGCCTACGGGACAGCCAAGAACCGGATCGCCGGGGTCTCCCACCATAATGAGTCCGCCAAAGCCGATTGACTTCAGCTGTTCCAGCAGACCGACTGCCATGTCCGCAGCCGCGACCGGCACTTCTCTTACATTGGCCAGGACCTTCCCCGATCCTTTGAAGATCGCGTCTGCGGCTCGAGTAACCTTGCGAGCCATGAACACCTTCATAGGATCAAGAGACGAACCCGCGTAGGCAATGAGATCCGTGAACTCGACAGGTTCACCGTCTTTTATCTGCACCACTCCGGCAAAGCTGGTAACCACGGGGATGCCGTTCTTCATCAACACGCCGTCCAGAGTAATGCTGCACAGGGTAGAGATCCCCAAGCATCCGGCGGGAATCTCGCCGCAAGAGTGAGTCTCGCCTTCATCAAGAATATGGATGCGGCGACAAATGGTATAGCCTGCATCAAATCCTCGCGACAGTATATCGCAGATCTTCTCAAAATCGGCTTTATCCACGACGCTGGTATTTGCGATGACGTCTCCGCGACGGGCTGCCAAATTGAAGCTGGTCCGGTACATGTACTCTTCGATTCTGGTATTCACAAATCCGATGCGATCGTCTACTAGGGCATCGCCCAGCTCGCGAGTGCCCAGTTGCGTCAGCATTCGACCGCTGTAGCCCCTTTTCTTGGTGAATCCAAGCTCATCCAGAATCTTGAGATTATAGCGCACGGCCCGCTCGCCCAGATCATAGCCGCGAATGCTGAGAGCATCGGATATTGCTCTCGCGCCTACGGGCTTGTCCGCGCCTTCTATTACCCTTAAGATCTCGATCAGCCTGCGCTGACTTATGTGGGCCTTGGTGAGAAGCTTCATCTCCCTTGCTCCTCCGGGAAAGGCCATATATATCTTATGCGGATAACATCTGCGCGCCTCAAGAATAAGCCATGCAGGAATTACAGGAAGTGAAGTCCCGTGGGGTAGCGGTCAATCCTGAGGGCCTTTGGAGCCCGCGACGGCGGTTCGAATCCGCCCGGGACTATTTCAAAACTAGTGGCGCATAGGAAACGTAGATATAGCAGATCAGGTCATCATAGAGAGGCCGCAGCTGTTTCACGCCTGCGTCATTAAATCATGTAGCAGATAAGAGTGCTCCGGTAGTGTAGTCCGGCCAATCATTTCGGCCTTTCGAGCCGAAGACTCGGGTTCAAATCCCGGCCGGAGCATCCAACAATTGTCGCTTTCGCTCAATTTCTGCGTTCACCAAGCGATCCGCGCAATGCTGCCTTTTCATAAAAACCCACAATTCCGGTACTTTATCATAGAAAAAAGCCATTTAATATCGATTTTTGGAGATAATGCTCGACATGTTTATATTACATTAAAATATTTACTTGCACTGTGCCTGAGCAAAATACTCAAATATCAGCCGAGAAGCAAAGGAGTCAGGTACTTCCGTCAGAGGTGACTAGATAGGCCATTGTGTCTGCCCTAATGCAGTGCGTGGCCTGCAAAGCAGCTGCTTTGCCGTCCCAGGCAATAAGCGTCTGTGGATCATTAGGTCCATCGTCTTTGTCGGAGTGGTGCCGAGGATTTGAGCACCTCAGAATCGCTTGAATCCTTGCATCGTTGGTAAACCATGGAGGTGGGAAAGAAATGAGAAAGACCATAGCTGTTTTGGTTATTATCGCCCTTGCCCTAGTAGGCATGGCCGGTGCAGCCAACTACATGTACGAGAAGGCATCGGTTAAGGGTGTAGGATACAAGAACGTAGAAATGATCGTTTCTACCCAGTATGGATTCGGTGGAGTCAAGCTGGTAGAGAAAGAGTCCGGATCCGGAAACGTAATCACCGAGAGGACCGAGCTCGAGGCCGAG
>RPOO01000138.1 GCA_003857025.1 Methanothrix sp. | reverse complement strand
CCGGAAAGCCTGCGAGCGTCTCGGTCATCGGAAATGGTCACGCGGCGCGCGCGGTGGCGGCCAATGAGCAACTGGTGGGTGAATCCTGGGCCGGTGCAGAAGGTTTCAGATATGTCGGGAATATCACGCCTCTGGCAGACGAGCGCTGCGGCATGATCAAGATGGCTGAGGAGATCATTGCCGGCCTCGGGCTTGTCGGCAGCAACGGAGTTGATTTCCTGCAGACATCCAAAGGCCCGGTCGTAGTGGAAGTCAACCCGCGCTTCCAGGGAAGCCTGGACGCGGTGGAGAAAGCTACCGGCCAAAATATCTTTCAGGCTCACCTGGACTCCTTCGCGGGAGACTTGCCGAGAAGGTCCTGTCCGCACGGTGCTGCCGGTCGGGCTATTGTCTATGCCAGGCGGGACTTGGAGATCTGCGAAGACCTGCGAGCAGTCTGGGAATGGATTACAGATGTGCCGTGTCCTGGATCGCGAGTGAGAAAAGATGAGCCGATTCTGTCTATTCTCGCTGAAGGAAGGAGCCGGGACGAGGTCTACTCAAAGCTCAAAGAGAGGGCGGCGCAAATCTACAATAGAATTGCGTGAGAATTGCAGACGTTTTTTAATCGTGAATAATAAAAAATGTTAGTTTCGCCTCACCAGGAAACGACCCTGTAAATCCAGTTGCAGAGCAGAGTCCAGGCCTTGACGCAGCCCGATCCTTTTTCCAGCTTCTTGATGTCCTTTTCGCTGTACTTTCCCTTTTCCTTCATCCACGAGTCCATAGTAATCTCGTCTCCTCATCGAGATATAACCATATCGGTTCTTAACTGTGCCGCTCCATCACAGAAATCCTGGCGACGAGGATCAGCGGAAGGAGCATTCCGGCATCTAGTTAAAAACATTATGGCAGAAAAAGGTAATATATCAAAAGTACAGAGGTATGAGGACAAAGCAGAATTGAGGATGAGATGAAGTCGCCGGAAAGGATTACAATCGCTCTTGATGAAGAGACAGCAGGCCTGTTCAAGAAGATGAAGGAGGACCTGGGCATGTCCCAGAGCGAATTGATGCGTGAGTCGCTGAAGTTTTTTGGCAAGCACAAGTCGCTATTCGAGTTCGCGGAGGACAAAAAGGTCTACACTCATGCGGAGATGCTTGCAGCCGGGGAGCACGTGATCCTGGACATCGATCACTGGATACTCTTCCTGAACTTCATCGAAACTCACCCGGAAAAGGAGAAGTTCTGGAACTTCCATAAAGATGTCTGCCGGGCTCATGCCGAGCAGTTCAAGCACAAGCTCTTCAATGCGGAGAGCATCTTAAAGCGCCTGGAGATCTGTAACCTCTTCAAGATGAGCAAGACCGGAAAGAATGAGTTCACACTCATCTTCGGATCGGATGCACCAAAGAAATTCGTGCGCACCGAGCTGGAGGAGATCTTCTCCGGAATGGGTTTCATGGTGGAGATCAAAGAGGACTTCTCCAAACTGAGAATCAAGGTCATTCACGACCTATAACCTATTTTTGACCACATACGTATAATATTATCTCACACACAATCTTTCTAAAATAAAATCGGGATGTATTTTAATTTTTCCATTAAATAGACACATGACGTGGACCTAAAAGATGTTAACGTTTTTAACTCGTAGGATTGCGAAGGACGAAGCGGGAAGCCCCGCCCTTCAGGGCGCGGGAGGAGTTCACGCTCGCGTTGGACCGGGTATTCAACGACTATCTTCCAAAAGTCCTTTCGGCGAATATGATCTCAGAGACTTATGCCGCGCCGCTTCGCGTATTCTTCAAGGCTGATGAAATCGTCTTTTTCGCGTTCGATGAGTGAGTGAATCTCTTCGGCGCTAGATTCATCGTCTTCCTCAAGGGCGGCAAAATCCCTATCGTTAAGGGGTTCTTCTCTTGTCGCTCTGATTCTACCTCGGGCTGCCATTGGATAATCATCTCCTTTGTAAGTATATCGATTTATCTGTAATCTGATTTTCTTTTCTTCAGAAATATTTTAGATAATCTTTATAATCTCTTCCGAATTAAATAATTCATAATCCACACGGAGCTTTCCGACTCGCAGCCTGTACACGGTTTTACTTCCTGCGACCGGCACAATATCAGCGAAAGGACGCGGTCGGTAAGGGTTCCTCTTGAGTTCCTCCAGATGAATGAAGATCTTCTTCACAGCGTTGGAAGGAAGCTTATCCAAGGCTTTCTGTGCTGTGCGTGAAAGCTGCAACTTGAACACCATCGCGACTCCTGTTCAAGTTCTCCCTTGTCTCTCAGCTTCTTGATAGCTTCGCAGCTTACTAGCCAAAATTCCATCCGCTTAAATCAAGCCGAGATAGACGCCTCGCGATAGGATTTCATTCTGCTCCTGGCGTCCTGCGGCGGCGCGGCAGATCGGGCTTGGCTACGTCATAATACAAAGAAACAGCAAGAAGGAGCTTGAGGAGATTCTGATCGAACTGGTGCGAAATGGGAAGATCGCTCGCATAGAACTGAGATCGGGACGGAGGCCAGCCGCGACAAATGGTAACGATGAAGTAGTATTACGCTCAAAGTTCTTCGGGTGGATGTGAGGGAAAAATGTTTGTAGTCGGCATCTCCGGCAGCCCGAGAAAGGCCGGGAACACGGAGTTTTTGCTGGGGGAAGCTCTGGCTGTGTCAAAGGAACGAGGCTTTGAAGTGGAACGGCTGAACTGCTCGGAGCTGAAGATCGATTTTTGCACTGATTGCGGCGACTGCAGCAAAGGCAGGCCCTGCCCCAAAGAGGATGATGCGGCACGAATCCTGGAAGCCCTGCAGAGCGCGGACGGCATCATCGTCGCCTCGCCGGTGTACTTCGGATCGGTCACAGCCCAGCTCAAGGCGGTCTTCGATCGAACCATCCCCCTGCGTCGTCAAGGACTAAAGCTCAAGGAAAAGGTCGGATGCGCGGTAGCTGTGGGCGCATCCAGGAACGGCGGTCAGGAGAGGGCGATTGAAACCATCCACAACTGGATGCACATTCACGGCATGATCGTTGTAGGAGACAACAGCCACTTTGGCGGGATCGCGGTTCGGCCTGCTTACGAAGATCGGATCGGCAGGAAGACCGTGGTGGCATCGGCCAACAAGCTTTGCGATCTATTGGAACGGACCTGCCCTAAAGGGAGCTGTTGGGGTGGAGACTGAACGGAAAACAATTCGTGAAATCTCCTGGAGATTAAGCCTAAGAATAAGTCAGAAGAAGTCCTCCAGCGTTACATTTTCTTTGCTTTCCAGCAGCCGCAGTCCTGCGGATTCCTGGTCTCTTCTCGGCATTCTCTGGCGAAATACACGCAGGTTCTTTCGATCCGGACAGTACTGGCTGTCATAGTAGGCCTTCCAGATGCTTTCGGCGTCTTTGCCTTCTTTCCATTCGTTCTTTCTATCTTTTTCCTTGGCTTCTCGTTCGCATTCGTTCGAACCTTGCATTCCAAAGTCGCGCAAAACCGATTCCAGTTGCTCCAGAGTCTCGGTCAAACCCGCACCATGCTCGCATAAGATCCGGCCTTCGTAAAAGAGCGAGATCCAGCTTTCCAGGCCGTTGCCGAGGACAATAATTGTCCGGGGATTTCTCCGGGCGAAGTGATCACAGACACGCTCCGCGATTTTATGCCTGGGTTTCAGATAGCCGTGCAGGATAGCGCCACCAAGCGGCTTGAGCCTGACGAAAGCCTTCATGCGGTGGGTCTCCCCCAAAACCTCGAAGACCATCTTTCGCAGGCGCTTAGCGTCCGCATTTGGCAGAACCTCCAGATCCTGTGCGGTGAGTTCCTTGGCTCTGGCCAGCAAACGAGCGTTGCAGTCCGCATGAGCGGAGAGGTAATAAAGAAAGTTATCGGGAACCTTCATGCCGACCACATCAGCAGCGTGCTGTCTCGCCAACCGTTGATCTTCAAAAAGGGAGCAGCCCTTTTGATACGAACGCCCATTTGCGCCAGCTCCGTCTTCCCTTTGATCGGATGCATCTTGCGAAGAGCAATTATCCTTTGCGCGCTGCGCGGTCCGATGCCGGGAATCCTGAGCAGCTCGCTGTAGCTCGCCACATTGGGATCGGCGGGTGAATCCATTGACTGGCGGGCGATGGCCATCTTGGGATCGGCATTTCCCAGAAAACCGTTCTCGTCGAAGGCGTGGTGAATCTCCTGAGGCTGAAAATGGTAAATCCGGTAGAGCCAATCCATCTGGTAGAGGCGGTGCTCGCGCCACTTCTGCTGCGGTGCTCTGGACTCGAAGGGGGTGCCTCTTTGGGGAGAAAAGGCGCTGTAGTAAGCACGTTTCACACCGATCTCCCGGTACTCGTAAAGAATTCTCTTAAAGATCTCCATGTCGCTCTCCGCCCCTGCTCCCACCACAAGCTGCGTGGTCTGCCCGGCGGGGAGGCTGGCCTTGCGATCAGTCTTGCTCATCAGGTCGCGGATGTATCTCTGCCTTTGGATAATGTCCGTTTCATAATTTTTAGTGGCGCTCATCTCGTTCATGTGGGCGGGCGACGATGCCTCCAGGTTTATGCTGACCCGGTCGGCAAGTTCCATCGCTTCCTGGATGTGCGAGCGAGAAGCGCCCGGCAGAACCTTGAGATGGATGTAACCGGCAAAGGCATGCTTTTCGCGCAGCAGCCTGGCTGTCTCTACGATCTTCTCCATGACCACATCCTCATTCCTGCCCGAGCCGGAGCTGAGAAAGAGACCTTCGATGTAATTTCCCTGATAAAGCGAGAGCGTGATGCCCGCCAGTTCCTGCGGCGTGTAGGTGAAGGCGCGGGTTTTTTGGCTGCAGTTGGCGGCATTGGTGCAGTAGTTGCACTGGTGGCTGCAGTAGTTGGTGTAAAGAGTTTTAAAGAGGCTGACGCAGCGGCCATCCTGGGTGAAGGAGTGGCAGATTCCGGGAAGGCCGGGGCTGCGAGGTGAGAAGGTCGAGGCGCAGACATCGTGCCTGGTGCCACCTCCAAGCATGCTCAGCTTCTCGCTGTCCATTTGGGCATCCGGGCCGAGCGAGTCAAACCTGCAGTCGCTGGCCAGGTGGGCAATCTTTTCCAGGGTGACCATCCATTTTATTAATGGCGCTATTCGGTTAAAACAGATTGGCGCGCGGGGCGAAAGTAATCTTGCATCTCCTGCAATCCGTTCCGATTCTTGTCTGGCATCCAATTTTACTTAGGCTGCTTTTTTTGCCCAGTTTTGCAGATAATCGATTGCCAACAACATAGGACTTTCGAATTGAATTCTTTCGAAATCCTTTTGAGGTCCGAGATGCATAGTTTGTGAGGAGCATTTACATTGGAGCGTCATGATTCGCGATGATACACTAAATCGCATCGGTCATATTGCAGGAAGCTGTCCGGAGGTTGAAGCCGCCTATGTCTTTGGCTCCTTCCTGGCGCGTGAAGACTACAGAGATATCGATGTAGCTTTGCTTTTCTCTCCTAACATGTCCTCTTACCAGGCGTTCAAGCTGGCAATGAAGCTTGGCAGCGATCTGTTTTTTAAAATCAAGCCGGGCTGTGATTTCGATGTTCGGGTCTTGAACAATGCCCATCCGGAGTTTCTGTATGAGGTGTTGAGGACCGGAATTAATGTTTTTTCCAGGAATGAGCAGGATAGGTTCGACTGGGAGGCAGATGTGCTCTCCACTTACCTGGACCTCAAAGAAATGTATGACGCTTATGATAGAGAGTATCTGGCGAGGGCCTGAAAATGAGGCCGCTTGCACATATCGGAGAGCTGGACGAGGCTTTGGATGATTGGGAACGATACCAAAGCATTTCTATTGAGGATTTTTTAAAGGAGAGAGATTTAAGAAATATGGTTTTGCATGCTCTTCTCGTCAGTATTCAGGCCGCTATCGACATAGCAAATCATTTGATCTCCGAGAAGGGGCAAAGGAGGCCTGCAAACTATCGAGAAGCATTTCAAATCCTCTGCGAAGCGGGATTGATTTCGGAAGATCTTGCTGGAGAACTTTCCAATCTGGCGGGTTTTCGCAATGTGCTCGTCCATGTCTATTGGGGCTTGGATATGGAAACTATCTATGGTATCTTGCAGAATGATCGCGAGCCATTGAGAATTTTTCGAGATGAAGTGAAGACGATCTTGCGCGACTCTTCATCAGGAGAAAAATGAATGGCTTCCAATGTCTTTAAAATGCCCCGCATGGGAAAGGCGGAGTATGACCGGCTGATTGAGGAGCAATACGTATGCCGCATAGCCTTCAAAGGCGAGGCGCACCCTTACGTCGCGCCCTTTCTTTATGTCTTCGACGGCAAATTCATCTATTTCCTGTCAACGAAATACGGGCGAAAAATTGAGCACTTCCGTGACAATCCAAATGTCTGCGTAGAGATTGAACGCTATACGTCCAACCTTTCCTCCTTCAGCTTTGTAGCCTTGCCGGGAAGGCTTATGGAGGTTGATGATGCAGAACAAGGAAGACGGGTGCGAGAGCGGTTTGTGCAGCTTATCCAAGACCGGGGCCTCTCGCCAAATGTCCTCTCGGCCCTCGGCCACTCTCCCGACGAGCCGGTGGATTCGCTGCTATCCGAAGAGCGAAGCTCGGTCTGGAAACTGGTGGGCGTCAAGGTCGAGGATATCCTGGGTCTGAAAGGCCACCGTTCATAGCACTTGCAAATCGTTTCTGCAATTGGGCCTGCAATTCTTCATGCGATCATTGCATTTTAAGAAGTGCTTATGCTTCAGCATATTGCATGGATTTTTTGAATTTCCATAGAATGGATGGGGAGCCTTCGAGAATATTGGGAACGGATGGTAGGATCAATACGGGTCGGAGGCTCCAATAATCCTCTAGCATTTTAAAGTATTTAAGATTTATCGATTGGCTCTTTCATGAGCTGCATCGAATTCATGCCCTTTTAATTCTTCGTGAGCGGGATGAGATCCGGCATAGAGAATGGACTAGTGCCTGCAGCCGAAAGCTCCGGGCCGAGCCATGAAGTATTTATAGCGTGATCTCCATCAACCTAGAGGTTATTACAATCCTTAAGGAGATTTCAATTTGGTAAAGTCCGATGTCAAATCTGAGACCAAATCAGATCAAAAAGGCGAGGCGAAAGCGCCCCTCGCTAAAAAACCCGAGGTCAACATCGGCATGGTGGGCCATGTCGATCACGGCAAAACCACACTTGTCAGGTCCCTATCCGGGGTCTGGACCGATCAGCACAGCGAGGAGGTCAAGAGGGGCATCTCCATTCGTCTGGGCTACGCAGATGCAACCTTCAGAAAGTGCCCCAAATGTCCCGAGCCCGATGCCTACACCGTAGAGCTGGTGTGCCCCCTCTGCGGCACAGAGTCAGAGATACTACGCACCGTCTCCTTCGTGGACTCGCCAGGTCACGAGACGCTCATGGCCACCATGCTCTGCGGAGCGGCGATCATGGACGGAGCCGTGCTGGTCATTTCCGCCAATGAGCCCTGTCCCCAGCCCCAAACCAAGGAACATCTCATGGCCCTAAACATCACGGGCATCAAGAGAATAGTGATTGTGCAAAACAAGATCGACCTGATGTCCCGCGAGCAGGTGATGGAGCACTACCGGCAGATCAAGGAGTTCGTGAAGGGAACAGTTGCTGAAGATGCACCCATTATCCCCATCTCCGCTCAGCAGAATATCAACATCGATATGGTGATAGAGGCCATCGAAAAGACCATCCCCACCCCGCCGCGAGATATCACCAAACCCGCGCTGCTGAAGATCGCCAGGTCCTTTGATGTCAACCGCCCAGGAGCCACACCCGACAATCTGAAGGGCGGCGTCATCGGCGGCTCTCTCGGCCAGGGAAAGCTGAGAGCCGGCGACAAGATCGAGATCTGCCCCGGCAGGCTGGTAGACTACGAGGGACGCAAGCAGTGGATTCCCATTCAGACCAAGGTCGTCACTCTTCTGGCCGGAAGCCAAACCCAAGAAGAGATTACTCCGGGAGGTCTTGTCGGGGTAGGAACTCAGCTTGACCCGGTTATGACCAAGAGCGACGCGCTGGTCGGCCAGGTGGCGGGCGAGCCGGGCAAGCTGCCTCAGGTCCGAAACACCTTCACCAT